>CANBFZ010000159.1 GCA_947367725.1 uncultured Eubacterium sp. | reverse complement strand
ATCACAGAATCATAGGAAAATCCTTCTTTCTGTGCCATTTTTTCGTTAAGACCTGTGCATGCTGCATTAAGACCAAAGAGTTTGATACAGGACGATCCAATAAAGCCTCTGTTGTTTGCAGGAATGCCATACATATGATCCGCTGCTGCTCTCGCCTGACGCTGTGCAGGACCTGCCAGTGCGATTCTGCCTGGTTTATGCGTCAAACTGTTAAAAGATTCAATGGCATCGCCCACAGCATAAATATCTGGATCGCTGGTCTGGTAGTTATGGTTGACCTTGATGCCTCTGCTTTGTCCGATTGCAAGACCAGCTTTTTCTGCAAGTTCCGTCTCCGGTGCAACCCCCACAGCCATGATGACAGCGTCTGCGTCAATGGTAAACGCCACATCATCCTTTACTGCTGTCACTTTTCCATTCTCTATGGCAGTTACCGAAGAGTCCAGATACAGACGAATCCCATGATCATCCAGTTCTTTATGTAAAATCTGTACCACGTCATAATCATAAGGCGCCATAATTTGTGCAGTCCCCTCGATGACAGATACATTTTTACCAGCCTCTCTCAAATTCTCAGCCGTTTCGATGCCAATAAAACCACCGCCAACCACGGCAATGTTCTGTATTTGCGCCGCGTCCAAATATGCCTTCAGTCTGCTAATATCTGTCACATTTCTAATGGTAAACACATTACTTGACTCGATTCCCTTGATGCTGCTCGGCATCACAGGCTTGGCGCCTGGAGAAAGTACCAGTTTATCATAACTGTCCTCAAACTCTTCTCCCGTGTTCAAATTTTTCACTGTTACGGTTTTCCGCTCTCTATTAATCGCCGTAACCTCATGTCTTGTAAATACATCTATATCATGATTATTCTTAAAGTCCTCGGGAAACATCATAATCAAATCTTCATCAGACGCGACTACGCCTCCAAGATAATACGGGAGGGAACAGTTTGAAAAGGAAACATGTGCGCCCCTCTCATAAATTACAATCTCTGCTTTCGCATCAATTCTGCGTGCTCTTGCCGCCGCAGATGCGCCGCCGGCTACACCGCCTACAACCACCAGCTTCATATCAATTCTCCTTTCCAGATAAAAAAACTTAATTATAGTAATTCTATCACTTCAAAATCTCTATTTCAATTTATTGATTTGCTGATTATCTTGTCATAGCCGCTGCTGTCTTGTTTTTTTTTCACGAATCAGCTAAAATATTTTTAACGTACAACAAAGTGGAAACTGAGAGGAGTTATTATCATGCAAGATTATACAAAATTACCACAGGAAGAAAAAGAAGCACTGATTAAAAAAGCAATGAATGTCGGCATTCAGACAGAAACCGACTACGGCAACTGCATCCAGAGTATGCTGAACGGTCTTTATTCCGCATTTCCCGACTTTGGCATTACAGAAGATATGCTGAAAGCATGTTTTGGGATTGCAGGCGGCTGCGGCTGCTGTCTGGAAGGCACCTGCGGCGCTCTCAATGCAGCAGCATGGGCCATCAGCATCTGCTATGGACGTCCAATCGATGATCTTGGCGGTGACTACAATGCCTGCCATGCGATGATCAGAGAAGTTGCAGATACGTTCCGCAATGAATACGGCGGCATACTCTGTAAAGACGTCATGATTCACACGATGGGCGCTGTTTATGACTGGAAGACCCCAGAAGGCGACCAGGGATATATGGATCATAACGGCACATTCCACTGCGCCACTGCAGTGGCATTCTGTGCAGAAATCATCGCAAGAATGATCGTAGAAGGAAAGCTGAAACATGAAGCATAATATTGAACGATTTGAAGCGTACATACCCATCGGGCAACTTTTAGCGCAATATTTTGATTTTGCGCTAACTCATAGCAAATGTAGCCAGTGCCCTGGCTATCAAAAAACCTGGGCCTGTCCAGATTTTGATTTTGCGCCGGCTGACTTCTGGAACGAATTTTCACAGCTTCATCTGATCGTGGATCGCGTGTCATGTGCATCAGCCGCAACCGCAGAAGAAGCGCAGAACAGACTGTTCGCAGAAAAGAAACGATTTGACGCAGAAATGCTGGAACTGGAAAAAAAGTCTCCCGGCAGTTACGGTCTGGCGGCGCAGGAATGCGTTGCTTGTAAAAAATGTGCCCGTCTCTCAGGACTTCCTTGCGTACATCCTGACATCATGCGCTACGGCCTGGAGTCTATCGGTATACTGGCAGTCAAACTGGTAGAAGATCAATTCGGTTTCTCCGCCCAGTGGTCTGACGGTGTTTCCGTCCCCGACTACTATCTGCTGATCGGCGGTGTTATTTTAAAAGAATGAAAAAAGTTCTGCATTTTAGTGGAGAGTGTGAAAAAAGTCTTTATATTATCTTTCCTGTATATAAGAAATTTTCATATTACAGAATCAAAGATCTCTATGCACACATGTCACCTGCTTCGGGGCAGTGCTTCGCAAGGTGCTTTTGTTCCCTTTTTGCCCCGCAAGTATAACGAGCGACTAGGCGAAACGGACAGCGTAGCGAATGCAATACGCACAATAGCATGCGAAGCATGTGTTGATACATACGAAAATATCGAAAAAACGATATTTCTATATTATAAACAGAAAGAGATGCCTCTGCGGCATCTCTTTTTTCAACTAGCCAAAAACGCGTCTCTCTCAAATCCCCATAAAAACACACATTGTAGCATATGCGGAAATGAAGTTTAATCCGCCGCTGAACCCAGCCAAGATTTACGATTCTGCTTCTTTCCCGTCTTCCATCACTGCAATAATCCGGTCAACCGCTGACACGATGCTTTCCTGATCCTGCAGTACAACAGATGCATAAAGATTCATACCGTCCAAGTAGCAGACCTCGCTGCTGGACTGGCCAATCATGCTCTGCTTTTCAATGTCCCACGACGGCATACCGTCAGTCTGCATCTTAATCAATCTGCGAATATCGTCCTGCGCCATATTGATTTCAACACAGTCCTCAATGGCATTGAGGATTGTCGTATATCTGGTGAGAATCGTGGTACTAGAAAGCGCTTTCTTCAAAACACCCTCCAAGACTTTCTGCTGATTCTTATTTCTCTGCAAGTCTCCATCGCTGAACGATTTTCGCTCTCTTGCAAACGCCAGCGCTCTTGCTCCATCCAGATAGTTGGTGCCTTCATAAAATTCGTAGTAAACGCCCATCCCGTGGGTCACAAAAGTATAATCTGATTCCACATCAATTCCGCCAATGGCATCTACCAGGGACGTCACCGTGGTATAGTTGACTTTGACATAATAGTTCATATCCAAACCTGTCAGCTTTTCAATGGCGGCAACCGTCTCTTTGATGCCGTGCACACCGGTATGGGTCAGCTTGTCCTTTGCGCCATCTGTGCCAGGCAGCTCCAGGTAATAATCCCTTGGAATGGAAGTCAACAGCACCTTGTGGGTTTTCGGATTGACTGTAACAATCATATTAACATCAGAACGAGAAACCACATCAATGGAGCCTTCCGTATCTAGCCCGCTGACATAAATATTGAACGCATCTTCTGTCACATTGACGCTTTTGGCAATATCGGCCGCTTCAATCGGGACTTTCACAGTATGCACAATTTTGCTACCCTCTTTAAAACTGCTGTTTTCACTGCACATGGTGGTATAGTGCGCCTCACTGATAAAAATCAACTCGTAAGTGCCGTCCAAGGTTCCTGATGCCAGCGCACTGAGATCTTCTATCATCTCATAGGTAACTGCTGCCTCTTCTTTCAGCATATTTTTCGCTTCTGAATAATTGATTTCGTTGGTCAAAAACGTCTGCACCGTCTTATCCTGAATGGATGCTGCCCCATCATAGGCGCTGCCCGCCTTTGCCAGCACATAATATGGCTCCGTCTGTTCTTTGACGGTCGTAATCTTATGGAAAAAGTCAATGGTACCGTTCATATATGCGATGCCTGCACCATAGGCACCGATTAAAGCGATTGAAATTACCAGCGAAATGACCCGCCGGGAGTTCTTAAAGTTCTTAAAAAACAGTGCCGGAAAGGTTAAAAGCAAAAGCACTGCGATTACACCGATGATCATGCAGACATACTTGGTTGCCAGCACGTCCATATAGACCAAAAATCCAAGAAAAGCCGCAGTTACGAGTACATAGAGAATGGACCATACTTTGGTAAACATCCGGAATCCAGCGCCGCTTTTTTTCTTTTTCGCATTATCTTGTCTCATTTGCATCCTCTGCTATATCTCTAATGTGATTTGTCACCAATTGTAACGATAGTATTTTACTATGTATGCCGAAATTTGTCGATAGCTCTTAAGAATTTTTTAGAAATTGGTAGATACGAAAAAGAAGATCGCGATTGCAATCTTCCTTTTCCTTTTCATTATGATGAATCATGTAAAACTCAATTCGTGCGACTTTCTCTTCTCAAGTCAAATAGTAAAACTGCCACATTGACCAATGCCAATGCCGCCATCGGCATCGTAAATGCATCTGTATAAACCATCGGCATCGTGAAGTCTCCCGTCAGCAAGAACACAGCAGCAGCACAGATCGCAACAACACTGCCTAATGCTTTGGTCCATGAAATATGACTTTCCCGACCATCCTGTTTTCTAAAAAGAACTGCCAGACCTGTAAGTGCTGCAAGTACCATGCAAATCAGATTAGCCAACGCCCAGCCTCCTGTAAATTCTGCCATCGGAAGCGCTTCATCATCAATGCGAATCAATTCTTCCTCCGGTTCGATCTCCTCTGCGGCTGTTTCCTCCTCTGGGGACTCTGCTGGTGCCTGGACGGCATCATCGCCCTCTTCCTGCGGCTGTACTTCCGCATTGTCCTGCGCCGTGGAATCGGCTGCCGGTGCTTGTGTTTCCTCCTGCGGCTGTTCCATCTCTGTTTCAGACACGGGGTCTGAAGGATGCAATGTTTCTGTCTCATCAGCATAAACCCACGATATTGGCAATACTAACATCAGTGTCAAAATCAGACAAATCAACTTTCTGAATAACTTCATACGTGCAACCCTCTCGCAATGCAATGTTCTCCCAGGCGTCAGAATCTTTGATTCTGCTTACGCCGTGAGGTTATTATACTGCGGCAATTCCTTTTAACATAGAATCGAATGCCGCAATTCAATGAACGCTTCCTTACGGCAACGCCGAGATAATCATTTGCGTTCATTATACCACAATCGCAGTGTGACTACACTGCGGCGGCGATAGCCGTCATGCGCACGTGCGCATGGA
>CANBFZ010000158.1 GCA_947367725.1 uncultured Eubacterium sp. | reverse complement strand
GCCTGGTAGTTCAGTTGGTTAGAATGCCAGCCTGTCACGCTGGAGGTCGACGGTTCGAGCCCGTTCCAGGTCGCCAATTTTTTTAATTTGCATTTCTGCAGTCTGCAAAAGCTGAAGCATGAATTTGTCAGTAGATTGCATAAGTTCAGCAGAATTGTATAGACTATATGGTGGGTATCGTCAAGTGGTTAAGACCCAGGGTTGTGGCTCCTGTATACGTGGGTTCGAATCCCACTATCCACCCCATATCATTTTATGATTTGCGGCGACATAGCCAAGTGGTAAGGCAGAGGTCTGCAAAACCTTTATTCCCCAGTTCAAATCTGGGTGTCGCCTCCAAATGTTGGGGTATCGCCAAGCGGTAAGGCAATGGATTCTGATTCCATCATGCGCAGGTTCGAATCCTGCTACCCTAGCCAATTATATAAAACACCTGTAATCCGATTGATTGCAGGTGTTTTTTTGTCCGCAGTCTTGCGGATTTGTTACATCATAGATGACAAGTAATGAAAGGGGGATTGTATGAAAACCATTGCAATTATAGATGACGATGTGATCATAGGAGATATGCTTTCTGAAGCACTGCAGAAAGAAGGATATGGCGTGTGCAGAGCTTATTCGGGGACAGAAGCACTGTATCTGCTTCGGGAGAGCAAGCCGGATTTGGTTCTTTTAGATCTGATGTTGCCAGGACTGTCTGGAGAAGAAGTGCTGCAGCAAATTGCGGGGATTCCGGTCATTGTAGTCAGTGCAAAAGTTTCTGTAGATGATAAAGTAAATCTGCTCCTGGGCGGTGCGGTGGATTATGTCAGCAAACCTTTTGTACTGCGAGAGCTTTTGGCGCGGATCGCTGCCCATCTGCGCACAGTGACCGTACCAGCTGCGATTTTTTCCTTTGGAGACTTGCGGCTGGATGAAACCGCACACCGTGTGACGGTCTGCGAAAAAGACGTCCGTTTGACAAGAACGGAATTTGCCATCTTGAAGTTTCTCATGGGGAAGCAGGGACAGGCCGTCTCCAAGTCGGCGATTTTAGAACATATCAGCTTGGATACGCCGGATTGTACGGAAACCTCATTGAAAATGCACGTTAGCAATCTACGCAAAAAGCTGCGAGAAGTCTCCGGAAAAGAATATATTGAGTCAGTATGGGGCATCGGATTTAGACTGATGATATGATTTTGTAGGCGTTAGAACCTGTACAGATATCTTTATGAAATCTTTACATTTTTCTTTACCGCCGCCTTTACCGGTTTGCGGTAGAATAACGGCAGAGGAAGAAAAGGAGGTATATTGTATAGATGGAATATGTTTTAACGACGGAACATCTGTCCAAAACTTACAAAGATTTTAAAGCACTAGATGGGTTTTCCATGCATGTGCCCAAAGGTGCAATCTATGGATTTGTGGGAAGAAATGGTGCGGGAAAAACGACGCTGATTCGGCTTATTTGCGGACTGCAGGAACCAGACGCAGGCAGCTTTACTCTGTATGGCAGTCATAACGGGGAACGTGGCATCGCAAAAGCGCGGGAGCGGATGGGTGCAGTAGTGGAAATGCCGTCCGTTTATGGAGATTTGACAGCGGTGGACAATTTAAAACTGCAGTATCGCATGCTGGGATTGCCGTCTGAGGATGGGATTGCAGAACTTTTGGAACTGGTCGGACTTTCTCATGCAGGGAAAAAGAAAGTCAAACATTTTTCTTTGGGCATGCGCCAGCGTCTTGGGATTGCTGTTGCACTATGCGGGCACCCTGATTTCCTGCTTTTAGACGAGCCGATCAACGGATTAGATCCACAAGGCATTATCGAAATGCGGGAACTGATTTTAAAACTGAATCGGGAGCATCAGATTACCATGCTGATTTCCAGCCATATTCTGGATGAACTTGCGAAACTAGCGACCCATTATGGCTTTATTGACAGCGGGAGAATGTGCAAAGAGATCAGTGCAGAAGCGCTGGAAGAGGTATGCAGAAAGTGTATCAGAGCTGAAGTGACAAGCACGAAAGGGCTTGCGGTGGTGCTGGATCGCATGGAAGTAGACTATCAGATCCTTTCAGATCGCACAGCAGATATTTTTGCAAAATTGAACGTTTCGGAACTTGCCATGGCATTGGCAAAGGAAGACTGTCAGATTGTCTCCATAGAAGAGCGGGATGAAAGTCTGGAAAGTTATTTTGTTAATTTGGTGGGAGGTGCGCAACGTGAATAATCTATTATCGGCAAATTTGATGCGGCTCAAAAAGTCTTGGATTTTCTGGGGCACTGTGGTTTTGATGGCAGGACTGGGCTGTTTCTTTGCTGTCATGCAAAAAAAGGCGCTGGAGAATGGCGTAGAAGCGTCTCTTGAGCGGGGGTTGTTTCAGTTTGTGGCAGTGATTGGTATCATGGCAGCAGTATTTTGTGCAATATTTGTGGGAACAGAATACAGCGACGGTACGATTCGTAATAAGGTGATTGCAGGTTACGACCGCCTTGCGATCTATCTTTCGATGCTGGTTACTTGCAGTATGGCGACTGCTGTATTATGCTTGATTTGTATGCTTTGTTATACCATGCTTGGCGCGGTGCTGGTCGGCTGGTTTACTTTGGGACCAGCACAGCTTCTAGGGCTTGGTGCGGCCGTGCTGGTGCTAGTAGTTTGCTTCTCAAGTATGTTTACTTTGATCGCTATGCTCTGCCACAACAAAGCCGCGTCGGCGGTAGCCTGTATACTGGTTGCGCTGCTGCTTCTGTTTATAGGCTCTCATATCAACACAAAGCTGGAGGAACCGAAAACCTACGGCGGCTACTTGATGGATGAAACAGGGGCTTTTCAGGAGGCGGATCCGACGCCAAATCCAGCATACGTTGCAGGCACCACGAGAAAGGTTTACGAGTTTCTCTTTGATGTGACGCCGGGTGGTCAGCAGATGCAGCTTTCTTCTATGGCTTGTGATCAGCCATGGCACTTTGCTGGGTATTCTGCAGTGATTACGGTAATGATCACAGCTTGCGGTAGTTTCGCCTTTCGAAAAAAAGATTTGAAATAAATCTATAGAAAAAGGAAGTTCTTATGGAAGTTTGGTTATGGCTGCTCATCCTGCTTCTGTCGATTGTAACGGCAGGGCTGATGTACAAATTGTATGTAATACGCCGGGCGGCGCTGGAAATTGAAAGAGAATTCGCCTTGCGGCTGCATACCGATACGAATACACAAATGCATCTGTCCTGCCGAGATGCGGCGATGTTAAAGCTAGCGACAGCAATCAACCGGGAGCTGGTCAGACTCCGAAAGCAGCGACTGCGCTTTCTGCAGGGGGACAAGGCGCTAAAAGAAGCGGTAACGAATATTTCCCATGATTTGCGAACGCCGCTGACTGCCATTTGCGGGTATCTGGATCTGCTTGGAGAGGTAGAAAAGTCAGAAGAGACGGCACGATATCTTTCTCAGATTTCCGGCAGGGTCGAGGCAATGAAGCAGCTGACGGAGGAACTCTTTCGCTATTCTGTGCTAGCATCGGGAGAAAGCTTTTCGCTGGAGCCGGTGGATCTTTGTAGAGCCGTTTCGGAAAGTCTGCTCTCTTTTTACGGCGCCATGCAGGCGAAGGGCATTACGCCGGAGATTAAACTTTGTGAAAACCCGGTTATGCGGCATCTGGACAGCAGTGCGCTCAACCGGATTTTCAGCAATTTAATTGGGAATGCGCTGAAGTATAGTGATGGGGATCTGTGCGTCAGCATGCATGAAAACGGTACGATTGTTTTTGCGAATTCCGCAAGCAGGTTAAATGCAGTATCTGCAGCACAGCTTTTTGATCGATTCTATACTGTGGAAACGGGGGAGCACGCAAGTGGTCTGGGGCTTTCTATTGCAAAACTTCTGACTGAACGAATGGGCGGCACCATTGAAGCCGAGTATGCCGATGGAAAATTGCGGATGATTCTGCGGTTTTCTATCGGATGAAAATTTCCTTGCACAGGCAGTTTTCGTGCGCTATAATATTTGGTGTAAAAAATGTTGTACGCTATTTTAGTATGCAGGTAACCATCGAATGCGGATTGGTCCTGCGTATCAGGAAAGTCTGCCGCTGAAAGAAATTAGCGCCGCTGACTTTCGGATTGTTCATATATGGAGGAAATGTTATGGAAAAAATTGTACGTCCTGAGTCAATGGAAAGAATTACAACGCCAGCCCTGGCAGATGCGTTTATTGCAGAGCAGATCGCAGAAGTCAGAGCGCAGGTTGGTGACAAGAAAGTGTTGCTAGCACTGTCCGGTGGTGTTGACTCTTCTGTTGTTGCAGCGCTTTTGATTAAGGCCATCGGCAGCCAGCTGGTTTGCGTGCATGTAAATCACGGTCTTCTGCGCAAAGGCGAGCCTGAGCAAGTTGTTGAAGTGTTCAGAAACCAGATGAATGCAAACCTGATCTATGTAGATGCGGTGGATCGTTTTCTGGACAAGCTGGCTGGTGTGGACGAACCGGAACAAAAGAGAAAGATTATCGGTGCGGAATTTATCAGAGTTTTTGAAGAGGAAGCGCGTAAGCAGTCCGGCATCGCATTTCTGGCGCAGGGTACAATTTATCCGGATATTTTGGAAAGTGACGGCGTGAAAGCACATCACAATGTTGGAGGACTTCCTGAAGACATGCAGTTTGAACTGGTGGAACCGGTGAAACTTCTGTTTAAGGACGAAGTCAGAGTGGTCGGCAAAGCGCTGGGACTGCCTGATTCTATGGTATTCCGTCAGCCATTCCCAGGACCTGGACTCGGTGTTCGCTGTCTGGGTGCGATTACCCGTGACAGATTGGAAGCGGTACGCGAATCGGATGCTATCGTGCGTGAAGAATTTGCAAAGCACGGTCTGGAGGGCAAAGTATGGCAGTACTTCACTGCAGTGCCAGATTTTAAATCTGTCGGTGTCAAAGATGGCGCAAGAAGCTATGAATATCCGGTGATCATTCGTGCGGTCAATACGGTAGATGCGATGACTGCTACGATTGAAGAGATCGACTGGCCGGTGCTGCATCAGATTACCGATCGTATCCTGGCAGAGGTAGCAGGTGTGAACAGAGTGTGTTACGATTTGACACCGAAGCCGTGCGGAACGATTGAGTGGGAATAAGAAAATTTTATACGGATTATATGATATGGCAGGTAGTCTATGAGATTGCCTGCCATATTTATAATTTTTATATTGTAAGAACTATTATTTTGTGATAAAATCAAAAAGAAACAAATGTTCGATT
>CANBFZ010000157.1 GCA_947367725.1 uncultured Eubacterium sp. | reverse complement strand
ATTTGTATGGACAGAACGCGGGAAACCGATTATAATAAAAGATAGATGCAAATCATGCATATAAGGGGATACAGCGGGAATGCAGAGCAGAACGGAGGATAAATAGATGAAAAAACAAATGTTATTTTTGCTGATGGTGGTTTTGATGTTTTCTTTGACTGCCTGTGGTGAAAAAACGGAAGGCGGACAGACTGTCGGCGACAGCTTTCCGATGACCGTGACAGATTATATTGGTACAGAGATGGAATTTGAAGCGGCACCAGAAAAAATTGTGTCGCTGTCACCGAGCTGTACGGAGATTTTGTATGCACTGGGACTTGGAGACAAGATGGTGGGCGTGTCTAACTGGTGTACGTATCCAGAAGAAACGGCTGAGGTGGAGAAGGTTGGCGACACCATCAATGTAAATGTAGAACGGGTGATTGAATTGGAAGCGGACGTGGTGTTCGTATCTGGTTTTGCGGCGGCAGAATCAGTCAGTGCGCTCAATGCAGCCGGGATCAAAGTGTATTCCATCGGGGCAAAAGATGTGGAGGAAATTTATCATACGATTACCAGCGTAGGTAATATTACCGGGACTGGTGAAAAAGCCGCAGAACTGGTAAATGATATGAAGGCAAAACTTACAGCGCTGACAGAAAAACTCCAGAATCTGGAGAACAAAAGCGTGTTTATAGATGTAGGCATGCTGTATTCATCCGGCAGTGAGGATTATTTGGGCGCCAGCCTGTCCCTGATTCATGCAGACAATATTGCGCTTTCTGCAGGGAAGAACTCACCGCAGCTTTCTGCAGAAGCAGTCATTGAACTGAATCCACAAGTGTATATCGCCATGTCAGATGCGGGAAGCTTTGAAAAACCGGACGGGTTTGATGAAATCGACGCATTTAAAAATGGAGAAGTGTATTATATCGACTATACAGATCCTGCGGCTGATATGATCACAAGAGATGGTCCAAGATTTATTGAAGGGCTGGAATATCTGGCAAATCTGATTCATGGACTTGACAAGTAGGAACTGGTGAGATGAGAAACACACACAACGATGGATGGGGTGCGGTATGGCTTCTGGCAATCTGCGGGTCAGCGGCAGTGATTTTGTTCTGCACCTTTTTTGGCGCCGCAGATATTACAATCAAAGATACCCTGTTGATCCTGGGCAATAAAATCTGCGGCTTGTGGGAAGAAGAAGCCGCAGGTTTAGGTGCAAAGAATACCATTATTTGGAATCTGCGTTTTCCCAGAAGTTTGCTTGCCTTTCTAACTGGCGGTTCTTTGGCAGTATGCGGTGGGGTGTATCAGGCAATTTTTAAGAATCCTATGGCAGATCCCTTTGTCTTAGGCATTTCTTCTGGTGCAGCATTTGGCGCAACTGCAGGGATTCTTTTAAATCTTTCCGCTACGGTGCTTGGCATGAATACGACTTCCGCCTTTGCTTTTGCCGGTGCGCTGCTTTCTATTTTCTTTGTGTACCATATTGCCAAAGTGGGAAAGCAGGCCAATACGACTTCCTTGCTGTTATGCGGGATTGCAGTAAATCAGCTTTTGACTGCCGTCATTTCTTTTGCGATGCTGCTCTCCGCAAATGAAATGCGGAAGATTTATTTCTGGACGCTGGGCAGTTTTTCAGCAAGAGGTTGGAGCCATGTATGGACCGTTCTTCCTTATGTTGTGATTGGACTCCTTGTGATTTATATTTTTGCCAGAGAACTGGATATGATTGTATTAGGAGATGAAACCGCAGTGCGGTTCGGCGTCAATGTGGAAAAAAATAAACGGATTCTTTTTATCGTGACGTCTCTGATTATGGCGGCATGCGTTTCAGTCAGCGGGATTATCGGTTTTGTAGGGCTGGTTTCGCCGCATATCATCAGATTGATTTGCGGACCGGTACATAGGAAACTGCTGCCGCTATCTTTTGTACTGGGCGGTGTGGTGCTGTGCGTGTGTGATACCATTGCAAGAAGTGTTATGACAGCAGAAATTCCAGTGGGCATTGTAACAGCAATGCTGGGCGCGCCGTTCTTTATCTATCTGCTGCGTGCCAAAAACACGGAGGTGGCGGGATGAACAAAGAAATTTTGCGATTTGACCATGTGACCGTAGGCTATGGAACGCGGGAAGTGGTCAAGGATTTTTCCTGCACCATCCAGGAAGGAGAATTTGTTTCTCTCATTGGACCCAACGGCTCAGGAAAATCTACACTGATCCATACCATGACTGGTATGCTGCCGCTGAAAAGCGGCAAGGTATTTCTCTGTGGCAAGGATAACAGCCAGATTCCTGTGAAAGAACGAGCTCAGATTGCTGCGGTTGTACCACAGAATTTTCAGGGGAATTTTGCGTTTAAGGCAAAAGAAATTGTGGCGATGGGCAGACATCCCTTTTTAAAGAGAATGGCGTCAGAATCTGAAGAGGATTACAAGATCATTGACTGGGCGCTTGCACAGACTGGTACATTGCATCTTAGGGAGCGTAAAATTACCCAGCTTTCTGGCGGGGAACGGCAGCGAATTATCATATCTGCTGCCTTGGCACAAAAGCCAAAGCTGCTGATTTTAGATGAACCGACCAATCATCTTGATATTCAGTATACGCTGGAGATTATGCAGCGCATGCGAAAACTGAATCAGGAAGAAGGCATTACCATCTTTGCTGTGCTGCACGATATCAATATGGCAGCAAGATTTTCTGATCGCATCATCGTACTGAGTGATGGAAGCAAAGTAGAAGATGGCTCGGTCAGTCAAATCATTAGAGAGGATGTACTAAAGCCCGTGTATCAGATTGATCTGGTGGTGCGGGAAAACTTCTTGACCGATGCGCCTGAAATTGTGCCGCTGCGCAGTAACCGAACACTGCAGAGAAAGCGGAATGGGAAAAAAGTGCACATCATTTGCGGCGGCGGCAGCGGCAGTGCGATGATTGAAGCCTTTCACAACAGCGGTTATGAAGTCAGTTGCGGTGTGCTGAGCATGGGAGACAGCGATTATGAACTGTGTCGTTCTTTGGGCGTAACCGTAATTGAGGAAAAACCGTATTGTGAGATTGGGGATGTGGCATATTTACAAAATTTGCATGCACTAAAGGGCGCGGATTTGGTAGTGGTTGCAGATGTGGATATTGGCAGAAGTAATCTACGAAACATTGAAATTCTCCAGGAAATTGCGGGAAAACAGATTTATATTCGCAGAGAAAAAGCTCTGGATTACACAGACGGCAAGGCAGATGCGATTGTGCGGCAGCTGCTCGCGTGCGGCGCCGCAAGTTCTTTGGGGCAGGCACAGCTTTCTGCGCTGCTTGGCAATGCAGCACAAGCGGGCGCTTTACAGTAAAGCGGTAAAAAGGAGGGTTACAGCTATGATTGGAATTGGAATTGATACTGGGGGAACCTGTACGGATGCGGTTGTATTTGATACAGACAGCCGCCAGGTGCTTTCTTGCAGTAAGACACTGACCACTAGACAGGATTTAAAAATTGGAATTTTAAAAGCCTTAAAAGATCTGGATCATGTGGCGGTCTCTAAGGCGCAGTATATTTCACTGTCTACAACGCTGGCGACCAACGCTTGCGTAGAGGGAACAGGCGGCAGAGCAAAATTGGTATTGATCGGTGTAAATCCTGGACAGATAGAAAAGACAAGACAGGCTTACGGGCTGCCGCCGCTTTCTGAAATATATTTCATGGCGGGAGACGCCAAGAAAGAGGACAGCCCAGAAAATACACCAGACTTTGCACAATTAAAGGTAGATCTGGCAAGTCAGTTTGTAGGATATGATAGTGCTGCCATTGTCCAGGTTAACCCGAAATATGATGATGGTGCTTATGAAATCCAGGCAGAACGTATCATCAAGGAAACGCTGGGCATTCCCTGCGTGCGGGGCTATGCGCTTTATCAGGAACTGAATGTGCTGCGCCGGGGTGCGACAGCATTGCTAAATGCCAGACTGCTTCCGGTCATGGAAGCATTTTTTCAGTCTATCGATGCATCTTTGGCAGAGATGAAGCTGCAACTTCCCATTGTCATAGTCAGAAGTGACGGTGCTATTATGAGCAAAGCATTTGCCATGGAACGACCGGTAGAAACCTTGCTTTGTGGTCCGGCAGCCAGCATCATCGGTGCCACGGAACTTTCCTGCCATCAGGATGCGCTGATTGTGGATATCGGCGGAACGACCAGTGATGTAGCTTTTGTGAGAGACGGTGTTCCCGTATCTACAGATGCGGGGATTGCCATTGGTGCTTGGAAAACGATGGTGAAAGGCGTCTCTATTGATACCTTTGCTCTGGGCGGTGACAGTGCTGTTAAGTACAGCGGCAGACAGCTTTCTCTTGCGAAGCGGCGGTATATGCCTCTCTGCATGCTGGCGAGCCAGTATCCGGAAGTGGTAAAAAAGCTGAAAACCCTGCTGCATATGGATCAGCCGTTCAGTTATCCGGCCCATGAATTTTTTGTGCTGATGGGAATGCCGCAGACGCTTTCCCGTTATACCGTTTCTGAACAGCGTTTTATAAAGGCGCTGGCGCAGGGACCGCTGATTTTTAAAGATGCCGCAGATGCGGCTAGAATGAGTCCCCATGTACTGCATATGCAGCGTCTGGAGGAGGAAGGCATCGTGATGCGTGCAGGGATGACGCCGACGGACGCCATGCACGTATTTGGCGATTATACGGAATTTGACTGTGAGGCAAGCAAATTGGGCGCGATGTATCTTTCTCATGTGACAAAGATGACGGCTTTAGAAGTCTGTCAGGAAATCTATCATTTGGCAAAATCCAGACTGTACAGTAATTTAGTACGGATTCTGATGAAATATAAGACGGGAAAAGATCTTTCGGAAGAGGAAACAGCGCATCTGGAAAAACTGACCACCATGATTTTTGCAGATTGGTCAGAAGACAAGACCACCTGTCTGACACCTTCTTTTGTAACACCATCTAAATTGATTGGAATTGGTGCACCAACCAAAATTTTTATGGAGGATGTGGCAAAGATTTTGGGCACAGAGGCAGATTTTCCGAAAGATGGGAAGGTGGCAAACGCCATTGGTGCGGCCATGGGAAATATCAGTACAGAAAGCGTCATTACCATTACGCCGTACAAGGGCATCAAAAGTTCGTATCTGACGTATGTTATTACCGGTGGTGAAAAAACTTTTTCAATCCCGGAATATAGCGAAGCAGTGGCTGCTGCGAAGAAACTTGCCAAAGAGACGGCAGAGGAGAGAGCAAGA
>CANBFZ010000156.1 GCA_947367725.1 uncultured Eubacterium sp. | reverse complement strand
CGCACGTGCCGTACACACGTGTGAAGGTCAGAGAACACTTTGCATGGCGGCCCTCGCTTTCCAGCTTGTGTGAGGCAGGGTGTCACTGTTGTCTGTGGCTGTGCTGTATGGTGCAGATGAGCTGCTCTTCTTCCCAAAGCGCCCGACTTGCCATCCATAAATAGAAGCCGTGACCTGCAGGAAAATCTTTGCATATGTGATCCATATAGCGGCATTGTTTGTCTGCTGCTTCGTCCCAAATGGATGCACCGGTAAAAAAAGCTAGTTTTTTCATAACAAAGGCGGCCACTGCATTGCCCGAAGGCAGCGCACCGTCGTAGGTTTCTTTGGGACGCATAAAAAGTTGTTCGCTGTCTTTGGCATAAAGATAGCAGCCCCCCTCTTCGGCGTCAAAGAACAGATCTAACATGGTACGTCCTAGCTGATTTGCGCGCTTTAGGAAGAGCGGATTCCAGGTGGTGTTGTAACATTCTAGCAAACCCCATAAGAAAAAGGCGTAATCATCCAGTGTTCCGGCATAGGCAGCATGTCCGTTCCGCCATCTGGCCAGCACTTTGCCATCTTCCTGCAAATGGGTCCAAACAAATTCGCAGGCAGCAAGGGCGGCCTCCAGATAGTCTGCCTTTTTCAGCTGTCTGGCAGCTTTTGCAAAGGCGGCAATGGCAAGTCCATTCCATCCGGTCAGAATTTTATCATCTTTATGCAGTGCTGTGCGTTCCAGGCGATATTCATACAGAATGCGAAGCACGTCTTCGTCGGGCAACAGTCCGCGGTCTTTCGTATAGAGTAGGTTGGGAATGCTTTTTCCCTCAAAATTGCCCTGCGGTGTAATGTCGTACTGGGCGCAGAAAGAGGCCGCTGGCGCAAGGTGGAGCACTGTGCGGATTTCTTCTGGTGTAAAGACGTAGTATTTGCCTTCTTCTCCATCGCTGTCGGCATCCTGGCCACAGTAAAATCCACCTGCAGAATCGGTCAGTTCCCGCAGTATATAGGTGGCGATTTTGTCTGCTACGGTGCGGTACAGCGTAACCCCTGTTTCGTACCAGCACTGACTGTAGGACAGAAGCAGCAGCGCATTGTCGTAGAGCATTTTTTCAAAATGTGGCACAAGCCATGCATCGTCTGTGGCATAGCGGCAGAATCCGCCGCCGATATGATCAAAGATACCGCCCAGGTACATTTGTGTTAGCGTTTTTTCCGCCATGGAAAGATATTTGTCACCCTTTCTTCCTTTTTGTGCCATCAGGAACAGTAGATTGTGAGGAGACGGAAATTTTGGACTGCCACCAAATCCGCCGTTTTTTCTATCAAAGGTTTTGACAAAATAGGACAGCGCCTCTTCAATGGTACTGCGCGGATCTGCCTGTGCGCTTTGTTGCAGGGTTTCAGACGCGGCGGCTTGCTGTTTTAAAAAAGCGGTCACCTGTGCGCCTTGGGATAGGAGAGCGGCTTTATCTGTGTGCCATTTTTCAGAGACTGCATTTAGAAGCGAAGAGAGTCCGGGCTGTCCGAAACGACCATGCTTTGGAAAATAGGTGCCCGCAAAAAAAGGTTTTTTATCAGGCGTCATCAAAATGGTCAAAGGCCAACCGCCTGAACCTGTCATTGCTTGACAGGCGCGCATGTATACGCTGTCAATATCGGGGCGTTCTTCCCGGTCGACTTTGACCGAAATAAAGTGCTCGTTTAGGATTTTGGCGATTTCGGCGTCTTCAAAAGATTCGTGTGCCATCACATGGCACCAATGGCAGGTAGAGTAGCCGATGCTCAGAAAAACTGGAAGATCCCTTTCTTCTGCCAGGGCAAACGCTTCCTCGCACCAGGGATACCAGTCCACTGGATTTTCAGCATGCTGCTTGAGATAAGGGGATTTTTCATATTTCAAATGATTCATGATAAGTATATCCTTTCAGGAAAATTTTCCCCTGAGAAAGGCGGCATCCATGGTCAGAGGAAGATATTTGTTAGTATGGACGTATTTTTGGAAATTTAACCAAAACAGTGTGGGCGGGGGTATTTTCCTGTAAGATGCTACAAGTATACTTTCCACAATTTCTGCGTAAACGGATGAAAATGTAAAGGCAGTCAGCAAATGCGCAATATATTTTAGTTTTGTAAATTAAAAATAAAACGGCTGCTATTTGTGCAGCCGCTTTTATCGTCAAATTTTTATCTGACCAATGTATAGATTCTGATGACAAACAACAGTGCGGAAATCCACATGACCCAAGGAATGTCTTTGGATTTTCCAGTCAGCAGCTTTAAGATAACCCATGCCAGAATACCGAACATGATGCCATTGGCGATGGAGTAAGTGAACGGCATGAGTACCAGTGCGAGAAAACCGCCTACTACGTCAGCGATGTCTCCGTCGAAGTGCATGTTTTTCACAGCGCCAATCATCAAAAGACCAACCCAGATGAGAGCAGGTGCGGTTGCAAATCCTGGAATTGCGAGGAAGATTGGGGAGAAAAACAGGGCTGCGATGAAAAGTACCGCGGTGGTGACTGCAGTTAAACCGGTTCTACCGCCATTGGCTACGCCAGCACTAGATTCTACATAACTGGTGACTGTGGAAGTACCTAAACATGCGCCTACGATTGTGCCGCATGCGTCTGCCATCAATGCGCCTTTCACTTTTGGCAGGTTGCCTTTCTCGTCTAGCAGATTGCCTTTGGAAGCAACGCCGATGAGTGTGCCGACGGTGTCGAACAGGTCAACATATAGGAAAGAGAATACAATGACAAGGAACTGGATAATATTTTCTCCGATCCAAGCGAAATCAAAGGAGAAAAATGCTGGTGCTGCCGGAATAAAGCTTGCACCGTTGAAATCTGGGAACAGGGAATATACGCCTGCTTCGATATCAACGGTGTACCAGCCGACTGCTTCTGCAATCATGCCTAAAATCCAGGTAGCTAAAATACCGATTAAGATATATCCTTTTATATTGAAATGATGGAGCACAGCCACCAGGATTAGTCCGATCAGTGCAAGGACGACCTGTGGGCTTGCAAAGGAACCCAGGTTGACCAGTGTGGAAGCATCGCCAATTACGATACCTGCACCTTTAAAACCAATTAGGGCGATAAAAAGTCCGATGCCTGCGGTGATGCCGTATTTCAGGTTGGCAGGAACGTCGTTGACCAGTTTTTCTCTGAAATTGCACAGAGAAAGCAGAACGAAAGCAAGACCTTCGACTAAAACGGCAGCCAGTGCAATTTTCCAAGGGTCATTGACGCCTTTTGCCGCCAAATCACCACAAACAGTAAAGGCAAAATATGCATTGAGTCCCATGCCGGAAGCCAGGGCGATCGGATAGTTTGCAAAAAATGCCATAAACAGGGTTGCAATGGCTGCGGAGACAGCGGTTGCGGTGAAGACACCGGCGCTATCCATGCCTGCAGCTGCCAGCATGCCCGGGTTTACTGCCAAAATGTAAACCATCGAAAGGAATGTGGTAGCGCCGGCGATGACTTCGGTTCTGACATCTGTACCGTGCTCTTTTAGCTTGAATAATTTCTCCATAGTAAACGTTTCTCCTTTTGTAGAAAAAATAAAATAAACGACTACTTTCTGCCTGTCCGCAGAAAGATAGTTCTATTATATACGTTAGCGGGTTAAAGTCAAAGGAAAAATTTTGATTTTCGGATAGATTTTGGGTAGATTTTTGCATTTTTTCACCGCATTTGCCACTTGCTTTCTGCTAGGCTGCGCGGTATGATACAAGTATGAAAGTTTTAGAATATGGATTGGGGCTTCTTGTGGCCGTGGCGTTGCTTCTTGCGCTTTTGATTACGTCTGTGGAGGCAGTGGTCTACTGGAATCCGGGCTACTTTGAAAAGGAATATGAAACTTATGCCGTGTGTGATTCGGTGCAGATGGAGATGGAAGATCTGCTTGTTGTAACCGATGAAATGATGGCGTATCTGCGAGGTCAGCGAGATACGCTTCAGGTAGAGACTGTGGTGGATGGGCAGAAACGGGGCTTTTTTAATGCTAGAGAGATTGCCCATATGGAGGATGTGCGAGGGCTGTTTCTCGGTGGTCTTGCCTTGCGCCGCGGTGCACTGCTTTTGGGGGTTTGCGCTTTGGGAATTCTGGCATTGATGAAAAAACTTTGGGTACTGCCATCTGCGATTATTGCTGCGTTTTGCGGGATTTTGGGACTTTGTGCTGCGGGGGCAATTTTGATTGCTACGGATTTTACCAGATATTTCACTGTGTTTCATCATATCTTCTTTGATAATGATTTATGGATTCTGAATCCCCACACAGATTTGCTGATTCGCATCGTGCCGGAACCGTTTTTTGTAGATACGGCAGTTCGTATTGCACTGTGCTTTGGTGGCAGTTTAGCTGTGGTGCTCGTCTTTTGTCTGTGGTTGCAAAAGCGTGGAAGGCGGCGCAGAGAGAAGCCGGGGAAGACTACTGCAGGGCAGATTGCGGTGTGAACGGGCAGTAGGGCGAATGGTCAGTGCAGTATCAGGAAGTGTTGCCAATCACTTTTTCAGAAAAAGGAATGGACTAGATGTGTGTAGCGCCGTTGTAAAACGGATGGAACAGACTAAGTTCTGCATTTCATGTCGTTTTTCATGAATTTGCAGAACTGGGTTCTGCATTTTTGTCATTTTAACTTTAAAATGCAGAACTTTTCACTACATATTGCGTACGAAACAAGAGAAAGTTCTGCATTTCATATCATTTTTCATGGATTTGCAGAACTTTTCACTTGAAAAGAATCGGCGTAGCCGACTTTCGTATAATAGACTGTTTTACCGGACGTAAACTTTTGGAAGACGCTGTCCGAACGCACAGCAGATTTCGTAGTTGATGGTACCGGTGGCGTCTGCGATATCGTCTGCCAGAATGGTGTTGACACCGTCTGAACCCATGACAATGACCTCGTCGCCGACTTTTACGTTCGGTACGTTGGACACATCAATCATACACTGGTCCATACAGATATTGCCGGCAATCGGGCAAATGACACCATTTACGATGACTTTTGCCTGGGCAGAGTATGGACGAGGATAGCCGTCTGCATAACCAAGGGCGATGGTTGCGATGCGAGACGGTTTTTTGGAAATATATTTTCTGCCGTAGCCAACCGAGAAGTTTTCCGGTACATCTTTCAGGTGTACGATGTTGGCTTTGACTGACATGACTGGTTTCAGCGCTAGCTGCTTTTTGTCGACTTCGTGGGACGGATAGCAGCCGTAAAGGATAATCCCAGGGCGAACGGCATCAAAGTGAATACTTGCAAGCTCCAT
>CANBFZ010000155.1 GCA_947367725.1 uncultured Eubacterium sp. | reverse complement strand
ACTGGATTCCTGGCAGGGTTACATTCTGCCGGTAATAACTCTGAGTCTGTCTAACATCGCAGCGGATATTCGTCTGACACGTTCCACCATGTTGGAAACCATTCGTATGGATTATATCAGAACGGCAAAATCCAAAGGGGCACCGTCTAAAATCGTCATTTTCCGTCATGCACTAAAAAATGCACTGCTGCCGGTTTTGACCTCGATTGGTATGGGTTTTGGTGCAAGTCTTGGCGGCGCAGTCATCATCGAAACCGTATTTGGTGTACCGGGTGTTGGTCAGCTGATGGTGACGGCAATTCGTCAAAAGGATACGCCGACTGTCATGGCAGCGACACTGTTTTTGGCAGTTCTGTTCTGTCTGATTATGCTGATCGTCGATTTGCTCTACGCATATATAGATCCAAGGCTAAAGGCCAAGTATAAGAGTTAATCAGGAGGGAACTTACATATGAACAAGAAAACATCGAAAAAGAACAGCCAGGTGAAAGAAATCTGGCGTAGATTCAAAAAAAGTAAGACTGCTATGCTGGGCCTTGTACTTCTGGTTTTTATTCTGCTGATTGCGATCTTTGCAGATTTGATTGTGCCGTATCAGGAGGCAATCACACAGGATCCTGCAAACAGACTGCAGGGACCAAGTGCCGACCACTGGTTTGGCACCGATGAAATCGGCAGAGACCTCTTTGCTCGGATTGTCCACGGTTCCAGATATTCTCTGCTTATCGGCATTTCTACCAGTATCTTTGCCCTGCTCATCGGTGGACTGCTTGGTGCAGTAGCAGGCTATTACGGCAAAACGGTCGATAATGTGATTATGCGTCTTGTGGACGTAGTGATGACGGTTCCGCCGATTCTGCTGTCGCTGGCTGTTGTAGCGGCGCTGGGTGCGAATCTTAGGAATCTGCTCATTGCAATTACCATATCCTGTGTGCCGAGCATGGTACGTATGGTGCGTTCTGTGGTGCTGACTGTCATTGACAACGATTATATTGAAGCAGCAAGGTCTTATGGCGGTTCTGACCTGCGTATTATTTTAAAATACGTGATTCCAAATGCGCTGGGTCCAATCATTGTAACGACGACCATGAACGTTTCCAGTATGATTTTATCCGCTTCCGGACTTTCTTTCCTGGGCATGGGCGTACAGCCGCCTGCACCAGAGTGGGGGGCATTGCTCTCCGATGCGAGACAGTATATGTTTAACGCGCCGTATCTTTTGTATATTCCGGGTATCTTCATCGTCCTGGCAGCACTGTGCTTTAACCTTGCCGGTGACGGGCTGAGAGATGCGCTGGATCCAAAGCTGAAAGATTAAATGGAGGGATATAAGATGAAAGAAAAATTCTTACAGGTGAAGGACCTGGAAGTGATCTATAAGACGGATTTGGAAACAGTTTATGCAGTCAACAACATCTCCTTTGATCTGGATAAAGGAGAAACCCTGGGGTTGGTGGGAGAAACCGGCGCAGGAAAAACGACGACGGCACTTTCCATTCTTCGTCTGCTGCCGGAGCGTACGGCGCAGATTAGAAATGGCAGCATTGAACTAGAGGGTAGAAACGTACTGGAACTTTCCGAGAAGGAAATGCAGAAAATCCGCGGCGAGAAGGTATCTATGATTTTCCAGGATCCAATGACGGCGCTGAATCCGGTTTTGACTGTAGGGGATCAGATTGCAGAGTCTCTACAGCTCCATGATGATCAGGGCAGAAGTAAGGAAGTGATCGATGCTCGAGTGGAAGAAGTACTGGAGCTTGTAGGCATTCCAGCTGCCAGAAAAAAAGATTATCCGCACCAGTTCTCCGGTGGGATGAAACAACGTGTTGTCATTGCGATTGCCCTTGCCTGCAATCCGGGACTTCTCATTGCAGATGAGCCGACTACAGCCCTGGATGTAACCATTCAGGCGCAGGTACTGGCTATGATGCAGGAACTGAAGGAAAAGCTGGATACGGCTATGATAATGATCACCCATGACCTTGGGATTGTCGCACAGACCTGTGATAAGGTGGCTGTTATGTATGCTGGTGAAATCATCGAGTATGGTACAGTAGAGGATATTTTCACAGGTGATGCGCACCATCCGTATACGGTAGGGTTATTCGGATCAATTCCAAGCCTGGAAGGAGACGAAGAAAGACTGCACCCAATCGACGGCATGATGCCTGATCCGACCGCCCTGCCAAGCGGCTGCTATTTCTCACCGAGATGTCCAAAGTGCACGGAACAGTGCAGAGAAGTTCATCCAGAAGAAGCTGTTTCCGGCACGCACAAAATTAGATGCCATCTTTTTGAGAACATGGCGAAGGAGGTATAATCGTGGGAAAACCGTTAATAGAATTACAAAACCTCAAGAAGTACTTTGATATATCCAAAGGGGTACAGCTTCACGCAGTGGATGGCGTTACGCTGTCTATCAACGAAGGGGAAACCCTGGGCGTTGTAGGCGAATCTGGCTGCGGAAAGTCCACGCTGGGACGGACTGTTTTGAAACTCCATGCGCCGACCGACGGCAAAATTATCTTCGATGGAAACGATATTACGGATTATAAGCATAAACAGATTCATAAAATCAGGCAGGATATGCAGATGATTTTCCAGGATCCGTATTCCAGCCTGAATCCACGTATGAGTGTGCAGGAGTTGATTGCAGAACCACTGATTATTAACAAAGCCTGCGGAAGCAGAGCGGAAGTTTTTGATAAGGTTTCTGAGCTGATGGAAACCGTAGGCCTTGCGGAACGTCTTTCCGGCGCATATCCGCATGAACTGGACGGCGGTCGCCGCCAGAGAATCGGTGTGGCAAGAGCCCTAGCGCTAAATCCGAAGTTTATCGTCTGTGATGAACCGGTTTCCGCGTTGGACGTATCTATTCAGGCACAGATTTTGAACCTTTTGATGGATCTGCAGGACGAACGAAACTTGACCTATATGTTCATCACCCACGACCTTTCTGTTGTGCGGCACATTTCCGACCAGATTGCGGTGATGTATCTGGGACAGTGTGTGGAACTAGCGCCATCCAAGGAACTGTTTAAAAATCCGATTCATCCGTACACCAAAGCGCTGCTGTCAGCCATTCCTGTACCGAGCATCGAGATGAAGGGCAAGAAAATTGAGGTCATCAAGGGCGAAGTTTCCAACCCGATTAACCCGAAACCGGGCTGCCGTTTTGCCAATCGATGCCCGTTTGCATCAGAGGAATGCCGCGTGGCTGATTTGACCTTTGCGGAAAGAGAGCCAGGTCACTTTGTGGCGTGCTGCAAGGCATAAACGGTGTTGTCTTGCGAAGGTTGTGCAGAAACAGTCTGGTTTGCCGGATGTTGCACAACGCTTTGGAAGCGTGGTTGTGCAAAAAGATTGATAAGATATGGAAATGCACAACTTTGGCTTGATGGAGCCGAATGCGTGTGAAATATTTTGAGGAAAGTTGTGCAGCGGGAGTTTTTTTCTTGTGAAATGCACAACTTTTTTCGTTTGCAGCGGGCTACTGTATCTTAAGGTTGTGCAAATTGCAGACTTTGAGGCAAGTTTTGCAAAACTTCACCCATAAAAAGTTGTGCAAACAGCGGGTAAAAGGGAAGCATTTGCACAACCAGGGATACCAAAACAGGAGGAAATCAAAATGAATTTGGAAGAAAAGGTAATCGCCTTAAAGGAACATCAAAAAAAGTTGAAAGCGTATAACCACGCATCCAGCCTTTTATTCTATGACGCTTCAACTTCGATGCCGCCAGGTGCGGCCCAGTCTATGAGTGATACGATGGGTGTCATCAGTGGGGAAATTTACAGCCTGACAGTGAATCCGACCTTTCAAACCCTGTTACACGATCTGTACGCGCAGCGGGAGATGCTGGATTTTCAGACGCGCAGGGAGGTAGAGGAACTGCATCTTGAACAGGAAAAGATGAAAGAGGTGCCGAAAGAAGAAGTGATCGCTATGGAAGAAGCGCAGAATTTAGCGAATTATAATTGGGAAACAGCGAAAAAGACCAACGATTTCTCTGTCTTTGCACCACATCTGGAAAAACTGATTGCAATGAAGAAGCGTTATGCTACGTATATCAATCCCGGCGGTGATGTATATGATACGCTGCTGAATGAGTTTGAGCGGGGCATGACCAAGGCGCAGATGGATCCGTTTTTTGACGCGCTGCGTAAAAACCTGGTGCCTTTGATCAAGGTGGTGGGAGAAGCTGCGCAACCGGATACCTCTTTTCTTGCGGGACCTTTTGATATTGCGGCGCAGAAGGCTTTATCAGACTATGTGATGGATGTGATGGGAATCGATAAAAACCGCTGTATTTTGCGGGAAACAGAGCATCCATTTACCATTGAGTTTTCCAAAGATGATGTGCGGATTACCACGAAATATCTGGAAGACGACTTGACCAGCAATTTGTTCAGTGTGGTGCACGAAAGTGGCCATGGCATGTACGAACTTTCTGTCGATGATGCGCTTCGGTTTTCTGTGTTGGGCGCGGGAGCAACGACAGCAATCCATGAATCCCAATCCCGCCTTTGGGAAAATTATATTGGAAGAAGTCTGCCGTTTTGCAAGCTGATTTTTCCAAAGGTTAAGGAACTTTTTCCTATGCAGATGGAGGGGGTTACTGCAGAAGATTTTTATCGAGCCGTCAATGTAGCAAAGCCGTCACTCATTCGTACCGATGCTGACGAGCTGACCTATGCACTGCATGTGATGGTGCGCTACGAACTGGAAAAACGCATCTTTGCGGAGGAACTCTCTGTCAGCGACCTTCCGGCAGAGTGGAATCGTCTGTATAAGGAATATTTGGGCATCGACGTACCGGATGATGCCCGCGGCGTACTGCAGGACGCCCACTGGGCAGGCGGTGCTTTCGGATACTTCCCGAGCTATGCTTTGGGCACTGCTTATTCCGCGCAGATTTATGAAGCCATGCGTACGGCGGTGGATGTAGACGCTTGCTGTGAAAAGGGGGACTTCGCGCCAGTACGTCAGTGGTTGACTGAAAAGATCTATCGCCACGGTATGCTGTACACTGCGGAGGAATTGATTGAAATGACCTGTGGCGCAGCATTCGATCCAGCCTGTTATGTAACGTATCTGGAGCGGAAATTTAGCACGTTATATGCGCGGTAAGATGGAGTATCCTGTAAAATAATTGACATGTGAGCCCTGGAGCAAGGCTTCGCGCGGCAGTGATCGTATTGGTGGCTGCAGTGCTGGTGATCAGAGTTTTACTGCAGACAAGCGAACACAAGAGTGTAATTCTGCCTAAGAAACAATAAATAAT
>CANBFZ010000154.1 GCA_947367725.1 uncultured Eubacterium sp. | reverse complement strand
TAACATAAAATCGCTTTCTCCTAATAGTAAAAATTCTTTCTATAATTATTTGTATATTGCCCTTCTTCGTTACATATTTGTTATATTTTTAACAATATTTTTTTCATTTCTCCTATTAACCTTGTAGCTGCACCTCTAAAACTATGTATATTTTTTTAATTTTCTCCATTTTTTTCTTTAATTGTCAAAATATAAACGCCCCGTTTTAGTTTATTAGCAGGATTGTAAAAGACTCCTCTTTCTCCCCAACTGCGAACCAAAACAGTTCCCTCTAATTCATCAAGACAATATTTCAAGATTTCATCTGCAGTTATATATCTATCCATCTTTACAATTCCCGACCTTTCTTTCCGCGTTTTTTTAATAAACAGGAAGTTATCCATTTGAATTTTTCTCTATGACATAGGATTGCAGACTCTTTTGGCATCCATTCTTTTCATAAAATTCCTCTACTTCCGGTTGGGAACCAAAGAATAGCATAGTAGGTGTATTCTCTTTTGCCAGTTGAAGAAGTTTACTGCCCACGCCACGTTTTTGATATTCTGGAAGAACAAGCAATTCTGTAATCGTTCCAAAAAAATAGCCATCTGAAAGAATACGCAAACAGCCTACCAGCACATCGTTATCATAGGCAGTTATATTGCATGTTTTCGACAATGCGCACTGCGCCCTTTCCCGGTCATAATCACCTTGCCATATTTGATTCACAAATAAAATGAAGTCTGCAGAATTAAGCGTTTTATCATCTACTTTGTAGTGCATCGTCACACCTCCATAACGTTCGACTGCCTAATTTTCTTTAGATGCGCCAATGTAGTTTCCGGTAAAAAAGTCGTAAGTTTTGCACTGCTGACGCCCTCCGTGTGCAAAATTTCTCTGACTCTGCTGGCGCTGACTACTTCACCGCCTGCTGTCACGCGGGGAATTTCCTCTACACAAATCCCTGCTTTAGGCAATCTCTTTTTCAATGTTTCGTTGTAGATTTCCGTTACCGGCGAATAAGGCTCCGTGCCTAGAAAACGTGCAGCCACACCAAGCGCCGGTGCAATTACCTGTGCAAAGAGCTCTGCATCCATGGCCGCATGAGCGTATGCCAGGTTTTCTTCCTTTGTAAAATAGCTTGGAAAAGTCAAGCTCGATACCGCGTACCGTCCGCCAGGTATTACTGTGACATTTTCTAAATCTGCAGTTCCCATCTTTACCATAGCAAAGCGATCTGCAAAAGAAAACTCCGAAACATCTTCTTCTACCACAAGCAGGAACACATGGCGGCAGCTTTTCGCCGCCTGCTCTACAAGATAGCGATGTCCGTTGGTGAAAGGATTACAGTTCATCACCATGCCACCGATCGGTAAATCGGACTTCTCGCAAGTGCTGCCTTCTGCGTTTTTTCGATACACCTTCAGGTTCTGCTGGTACTGGCTGACGCCGGATTCTCCCCACTCTAAAAGCGCTGCATAAGGTCTTGCCGAAGCAATCAGCCGAAATCCGATGCCGGCAAATTGAACCGCTTTTTCCGGCTTCGTAAAAAGATATAAGCTATGGATTCCCTTCTCTGCGGCACGAGACGCTAAGTGTGTCATCAGCTTTGCGGTCAAATCTTCTCCCTGAAATGCCGGATCCACCGCAATCCCCTGTATCATGTCGCCTTTTAGACTGCCGCAGGCAGCCAAACAGTCGTTCTGCGCAGTATCAAACCCGTCACTGCGCAGAAAGACCCCGGCGGTGTAGTCCACACCCCGGGGCGCCGTCAGATTGCAGGCTGCCAGCAGCGCACTTGCTTGATTCAATTTGATTTCCTCTGTATAAAACATCGTTTCCATTCCGTTCTGATTTAATGGTTTTGCCCAAGGTTATATGTACAGCGCACAAAGGTTGTGCAAATCATCATGTATTCAGTTATTTTGCACAACCGCGTCCTTACTGAATGCACTGAAGTTGTGCAGATAGCTTTCTGTTCAGCGGGTTTTGCACAACTTTTCATCGCAGCCACACAGCAGGGTTGTGCAAATTGCCATACATGCGGTAGGTTTGCACAACCGCAGCCCTGTTGAATGCACTGAGGTTGTGCAGATTGTTCCGCGTTCGGCAGGTTTGCACAACTTTTCATCGCAACCACACTGCAGGGTTGTGCAAATTGCCATACATTTAGCTGTTTTGCACAACCGCAGAGTTCCCAATGCCAGTATCTTCTATTTCACGGGCACGTTGTAAATGGTATCCAAAAGTGTGCCATCGCGATACAAGACTTTTGCTACTTCCTTGTCTCCAAGTACCGGTTTCTTTGCTTTTCCATTCAGCTTTTCAGCTGCGTCGCGAAGCTGCCTGATATCCACAACAGGAAGCCCTGCAGCTGCAAATTTTTCAGAAAGTTCCGGTCGCAACGGGTTGACTGCAATGCCGCGCTGGGTTACCAGCACATCTACAGTAGAACCCGGCGTTGATTTGCAGAGTACCTCGTCTACTACGATCGGCAGACGGGCGCGGGAAAGGGGCGCGACAATCATAGACATTTTTGCGCCGGCAGCCGTATCACTGTGGCCGCCGCTGCCGCCCATGATATAGCCATTGGAATCGGTATGCACATTCACATTAAAATCCGTATCAATTTCTGTTGCGCCTAAAATCACCACATCCAGACTGTCTACCGCGCTGCTCTTTGCGGCGGGACTGGCGTAATGAGAAGCAGTAACTTCCCTGTGATTCGGATTGGTTCTAATGGATTCCACCGCATCCAGATCAAAACACTGCACGTCAAGAAGCGCTTTGAAGCAGCCGCTTTTCATCATATCCACCATATAGCCGGTGATACCGCCAAGACCATAGCTGCCCTTAATACCGCGGCGCAGCATGATATCCTGTAAATATTTTGCAGCTGCAAGGGATGCGCCTCCTGCGCCGGTCTGAAACGAAAATCCATCCACTAAGAGACCGGAGGCTTCGATGGCTCTTGCCGCATAGTCTGCAATGACAAGCCCCACCGGGTCTTTTGTAATTTTCGTTGTGCCCGACACGATGCCAGACGGCTCGCCGATTTTATCGACGCAGACCACGTAATCTATATAATCTTCCGCAATAGAAAAATCTGTCAGCGGATAATCAACAAGGTTGTCAGTAATTACCACGGAAGTTTTGGCATACATAGCGTCTGCAAAAGCATAGCCCAAAGAACCGCAAGCGGATTTTCCGTATTTGCCCGTGCAGTTGCCCATAGGGTCAGAAGTCGGCGCTGCAATAAACGCAACGTCGATTGGCGATGCCCCGCTGATGATGTCAGCAGGTCTACCGCCATGGGTACGGAAGGTCACCGGTTTATCTAAAATGCCTTCGCTGATGACCCGGCCCACAACGCCGCCCATATAGTCCGTCTCGATGCCGGTGATTACGCCGTCTCTGATGTATTCGATAAAAGGCGCATGGGTGTCAAAGATAGAGCTGATGTTGACGTTCAAATCTCTGATGCCCAGCTCGCTGATGACGTCAAGAACCATCACCGCCACCATATCGCCGTTGCGCAGGTGATGGTGGAAAGAAATCGTCATGCCGTCAGAAAGACCTGACAGCTTTACTGCCTCTTTGATATCTTTTACTAATTTTGTCTTCATTTTACATGACCTCCCTTCATCGCCTCTGCTGCCGCAAGCACCTGTCTGGCTCTTTCCACAATCGGCGCGTCGATCATCTTGCCCCGCAGGGAAACTACGCCTTTTCCTTCGGCTTTGCCCTTTTCGATGGCTGCAAAGACGTCGCGAGCGTAGCGAATTTCCTCTTCGGTCGGACTAAAAATTTCATTGATAAAACGCACATGACGCGGTGAAATAGAGGATTTTCCAGAAAATCCAAGGCTTTTTGCAAATTTAGCATCGGCAATCAACCCATCGTAATCCTCCACGTCGGTCCACGGCGTATCATAAACGTCGATGCCTGCAGCGCGGGCAGCCATAACCATGCGGGAGCGGGCGTAAAGGATTTCCGTTCCTTCCTTGGTTCGCTTACACTGCAAATCGGCAGTCAAATCCTCACCGCCCAGGAAAATTGCAGAAACTCTTGGGTCTGCCATTGCGATTTCAAAGGATTTTTCCACGCCCAAAGCCGTTTCAATGAGCGGAATCAGCTTAATCGTACCCACCTCCATGCCGCATGCAGATTCAATGGCTGCGATGGCATCGGAAATGGTCTTTACGTCGCTGGCACCGCTGACTTTGGTCGGCATAATCATGTCCGGCTTTACCGGTACAATCGCTGCAAGATCTTTCTCCCAGTACGGACTGTCAATGGGATTGATTCTCACAATGACTTCCTTTGTAAAATCAAGAGCGCGGATTGCGTTTCTGACCAGAATTCTGGCAGAATCTTTTTCGGTCTGAGCAACTGCGTCTTCCAAGTCCAAAATGACGCTGTCAGCCCCCAGAAAATCTGCGTTGAGCAGCATATTGGCACTGTTCCCCGGAAAAAAAAGCATACTTCTTCTCACTGGTTATTCATCCCCTTTCCCGCGTTCTACCGCTGTTTCCACCCGGGCGCGGATGGTGCAGTCTACAGCGCCTCTGTCGCTGGCAGTCACTTTCACGTCTGTTACGTCAAGGCTTTTCAGCGTATCCAGAATCACTGCTTCAATTTCTGCCCCAAACTGGGCATAAACGACCGATGTTACAGCAAGTTCAATGCCGCTGCCAGGCGGCAGCGGTGCGATTTCCACATAAATGTCGCTGGACTCTAATGTTCCGGCACATGCATTTGTCTTAATCATTGCGATACCTCATCAAAAATCATCAGTAACATGGTGCTGAAAGCCAGTAAATCCGCGCTGCCGCCGGGACTTAAATGCCGCTTTATGCAGGCACGGTCAAACTCTCTCACCATATTTAAACTTTCTTCACTCTTCCAATTTGCACTGTGCAAAATCTCCTCTGCACGCTTCTGCAAAAAAGCCAGACCTTCTGCGCCGCCGCGGTAAGCGGCGTTGCTGTCCTCTACGCTGCACATCAGCGCGAGTAAGGTTTTAATCAGCGCCCGCTGGCGGGGCATCCCGGCAGCAAGGGCTTCTCGAAGCACCGGCAGGCCTGTATGAAATGCGGCGGCGAAGCCGCTTTGTGCCTCCGCCCGCACGCCGCCGCAGGCGGCGTGCCCACGGGCGTACAGCCCGTGGGTTGCTGCGGCAGGGTCCTGCCGCAGCAGGGCGGCTGCAAGCTGCGCGCAAAGCGCCTGCAATGCAGCTTCATTCAAAATTACTGTTCTATCTAACCTAGCATCCTGGCCGTCAGGTTCTACCCCTTTCGCCCAGGATG
>CANBFZ010000153.1 GCA_947367725.1 uncultured Eubacterium sp. | reverse complement strand
CCATGCTGCATTTTGAAATCCATTTCTTCCCGATACAATGGAATAATCTGGTAAAAATTCACTTCCTCCCCATCGGAAAGCGGGCAGACATACTGCTCCGCATCAAAAATGACAGGGCTGATCAACATGCTGCCGCACAGTTCTGTACTCTCATCAAAGCCAACCCCATTGTCGATGGTGTGCCCCCAGCCCAGCCAAGCGCCTTCCTGAATGGGCAGTCTGGCAAGAACTTTTAGCAGCCTGATCGGCCAGTACCATTCTTCTTCCTCGCTCTCCAAGTCCCAGTAAGGCGGCAGGCAAATGACCAGTTCCGCCCGCTCCAGCTTATATTCTGCAAGTTCTTCCGGCACGTTCATGCGGTGGGCGCCCATGCCCATGGTAACCAGTGTATAGCAGTCATATGCTTCCGAAGGGGGAATCACACAGATATCTACATGGATATCTGGTGAAACCAATTCATGAAATACGCTGGTAAATTCTCCAAACGTATCTTCTATGTACGTCTCAATGGTTTCCTGTTCCGCCGCTTCATAAAGCTCCGGATTCAGTTCTTCTTCATACATGCCGCTGCGCCGCAAAAGCTGCTCCTTGCATTCGGTCACGAAAAATTGTACATCTTCGTCGCTTGGATCCAGTTCCCTGGAATCTTCAAAGGCCATCAGCGCATCTTCATATCTGCCGCTGAAAAAATACGCATATCCCAATCTGTAATGCCAGAGTGGATCTTCTTTTCCCATATCATACACCATCTGCAGCAAATCAATGGCTCTATCGTAATCGCCTTCTTCCCCGCGATTGTTGTATGCTCTGGCAAGATAACAAATCGTGTCGTAATCGTGCGCCTGTTCGCCATGTTCCAATATCTCTATAATCTCTCCATGCCGGTCTTCCGCATGCAGCCTGTTCAAACGTTCCTTTTCCATCTGTCCTCGATTCCTCCATCCTCTCTCCCATTGAGAAAGGCGCTTTACGCCCTTGTCAACAGAAGGCAAAAGCCTATTGTTTATATTATACTAAATTACAGCCGGATATACAATCCTTTCATGGTAGGGAAAATCAGGGAACGCAATCAGAAGCCTATGGCTGCGCGCGCGCTGCTGATTTAGCAATTTTTTCTTTGCTTTGTAAAATCTTTCAGCAGTAAAAAAATTGAGTGCCGGTTTCCTTGCGAAAAACGCCTGTTTTATCTCCATAGAATCTGTGGTACAATACGTTTTATGAATACAAGGAGGCTTTTCGCATGGCTGCATATTATACTGCCGCAGAAATCACACCCGGCATCTATCATATTTATGAAAACAGTAACGTCTGCTGTACGCTGATTACCGGCGCCAACGCCGCTTTGCTCATCGATACCGGATACGGTTTTTCCGATCTTGCAGGGTTTCTTCAAAGGCTCACAACGCTGCCGCTTGTCATTTTGAATACCCATGGGCATCTGGATCACACCGGTGGAAATTTTCAATTTGCATCTCCCGCATGGATGCACCCTGCAGAGCAAGATGTATACGATTTATATCAGCAAGACAAAGCCAGCATGCTTTCCTTTCTGCAAAAGCGTTTTCTGGCAGGCAAAATCAGCAATCCATTTCCCGCTCACTTTGAGGAAGACGCTTATTTTACTTATAAAGCAGTGCCCTTTCTGCCAGCTTGCGACGGGCAGCAGATCGATTTAGGTGACCGCATGGTACAGATCATCGCACTGCCTGGTCACTCCAAAGGTTCCCTCGCTGTCTTTGACGATCAAAGCGGCACTTTGGTTTCTGGCGACAGTATCGACCGGAGTCTCTGGATGATGTTTGCCCACAGTGCACCGCCCGAAACACTCTGCGCTGCCCTGTATCAACTAAAAAAGCGATTCCCTGTTGGCAGAATTCTGGCTTCTCATGCTAAAACGCCCTATCCGCCGCAGATGATTGATGCGGTAATCAATGCAATTCGCCATCGCAATCCAGATACAGATTCTATTTTCATCCATCCGCGCCACGGCTACCAGGCGCTTCATCACAAAGAACCGATCACCGGTATTGCTGGCGTTTCTCAGATTCATCTGGTGTATCCGCTTCCCCACGAAGAAAATACTCCCGTTCCTTAAACTTCTGTAAGGCGCAAGCTGATAAATCCTTCGCGCAAAAAGCTTCAAAAACGAAACTTCGCTCGTGCGGAATTATGCCCGAGCGAAACTTCGTAAAACAGTAATGATGATGTTGTTGTTTGCAAATTATTCTAAAGGTGCAGTTTCTTCAGCATCTGCATCTAATGTTTCCTTGATGCTGAGGCTGATTCTCTTTCTGTCTTTATCAATTTCCAGAATTTTTGCGTTGACGTCCTGTCCGATGGAAAGTTCGTCAGCAATGTTGGTTACTCTCTTGTGCGCAACTTCGGAAATATGTACCAGTCCGTCAAGACCTGGTTCCAGTTCGATGAAAGCACCATATTCTTTAATCTGTACGACTTTGCCGGATACAACCTGTCCAACCTGATATGTCTCTTCGATGACCGACCAAGGTTCAGGCATCGTCTGCTTCAGACCCAGAGAAATCTTTCCTTTTTCTTCGTTCATCGCCAGAATCTTTACTTTGACAGTGTCACCAATCTGCAGCACTTCCTGCGGGTGCTTCAGCTTGCCCCAAGAAATCTCAGAAATGTGCAGTAATCCATCGATGCCGCCTAAGTCAATAAATGCACCGTAGTCAGTAAATCTCATGACTGTACCTTCTACGATATCATCTACATGCAGACCTTCCCAAATTGCAGCAATCTTCTGCTGTTTTTCTTCTGCAAGAACTACCTTGCGGGAGAATACAACTCTGCCTCTCTTCTGGTCTACTCTGCTTACTTTTACCTCCAGAATCTGTCCCATAAATTCATCTGCATTTTCGACAAACTTGTCAGAAAGCTGGGAAAGAGGAATAAATCCGGTCACTTCTTTATATGCAGCAATTACGCCGCCGTTTACCTGTCTTACAACCTTGACAGTAATAATCGATTTATTTTCAAGAGCTTCGTTAATCTCGTTCCAATGCTCATTGATTTCAAGCTTTTTCTTTGATAGTAAGATACCGCCATCGCCGTCATCTGTCTTGACAACCTTTGCCTGGATCTCATCGCCTTCTTTAAATAAATCAGTCAGCTTCTGTCCTTCCTCTAATGTTACTTCTTCCACAGGAAGAATTCCGTCCTTTTTGCATCCCATGTTCACGATAACTTCCTTCTCAGTTACCTGATGTACTTTACCGTCAACAATCTCGCCAGTGCGTGGTAGTCTTAAAGACGCGTCGATTTCATCCATGAAATCTTCCATTGAAATTTTTTCGTTCGTGATCATTTCACTCATGCTAGCAATAACCTCCTTAATTACGCATTCAGGTGTTGATGCGCCTGCTGCAACTCCTATTCTATTACATTTTCGCAATTGTTTCAATGGTAAATCTCGAATATTTTCAATAAAAAAGGATTTTTTGCAGTTTTTTCTGGAAATTTCGTACAATTTTCCGGTATTGGAACTATTTTTTCCGCCCACAATGACCATGGCATCTACATTTTTTGCCAGATTTTTACAGGACTCCTGTCGTTCTTTTGTCGCATTACAGATGGTGTTGTTCATTTCTGTCGAAATATGTTTCTCCGCAAAAACTGCCACCACCTCGTCCAGCAGATGCTTCTGAATCGTCGTCTGGCAGACCAAAAATACATCCTGCGCGGTCACAGCTTCTGCTTCCTGCCTGCTTCCTACGATGATCGCCTCTTCTGCACACCAGCCATTTATGCCCGCCACTTCCGGATGATTCCGGTCGCCGACGATGACAACACATTTGCCAGCTTCATAGGCTTGCCATACCAGCTGGTGTATCTTTTCTACGAAAGGACAAGTTGCGTTGACCACTGTCACCCCCCGCGCTGCTGCTTCATCAAAAAAAGCTTTTGTCTCACCATGGGATCGAACGATGACAATATCACCTGGCGCTGCTTCTTCTGCCTTTGTAATCACGCCTACGCCTCGCGCTGCCAGATCATCGGTTACAAAGCGATTGTGAATCAGCGGTCCGCAAGTGTAGATCCGCTTTTGCGCGCCGCTTTCCTGATGGATGCGAATCTGTTCCTCTGTTTTTTCAATGGCCTGGCGTACCCCGAAACAAAAGCCGGAATGTTCAGCCCTTATGATTTCTGCCATATGTTTCTCCTAACCCTTCTAAAAATTTCTTAAATGATGCTTCTGAACCGTTGGCAGTCGGTTTATAGTATTTCACAGCCTCTTGATACAGATTATCCGGCAAATACTGCTGCGCCACATAACCGCCAAAGTCGTGGGGATAAAGATACGTCTTGCCAATGCCTTTTTCCTTTGCACGCTGGGAATGCCCGTCTTTCAGATGCAGCGGCACATCGTCAATCTGTCGATTCCTGATGTCCTCCAGCGCCCCTGCATAGGCTAAAAATGCTGCGTTGGATTTAGGCGCCGATGCTAACAAAATCACCGCTTGTGCCAGATTGATCGCAGCTTCCGGATATCCCACCATCAAAGCCGCCTGCACGCAGGCAGTCACGATGGAAATGGCTGACGGATATGCCATACCGATGTCTTCGCTAGCAATGACTAAAAGCCGCCTGCCTATCATCTGTATATCTGCGCCCCCGTCCACCAGTCTTGCATAATAGTGTATCGCTGCATCCGGATCACTGCCCCGAATGGATTTCTGCAGTGCTGACAGCAGATTATACCGCTCATCGCCCTTATCATAAAAGCCGATCTTTCTCTGCATGGCTTCTGCTACCATATCCTTGGTAATTTTTTTGGAAAGATCCAGATTATCTACGATAAAACCCAGCGTATCCAGCGATACTCTGCCATCGCCGCCAGAAAGAGCAGCCAGAATCTCCAACGCCTCTTCCTCATATTGAATCTGTAGATTGCCCAATCCTTTTTCCGTATCCGTCAACGCCCGCAGCAGCATTTGTTTGATCTGCGCTGTCTCCAGGCGTTTAAACTCGTAAACATTGCGCACCCTGCTCAGCACTGCATTATTGATGGAAAAATACGGATTCTCCGTCGTACTGCCAATAAATTTCAAAACACCGTCCTCCAGCGCCTTGAGAAGCGAGTCCTGCTGCAGCTTATTCCAGCGGTGAAACTCGTCAATATACACATAAGTTGTCCGCTTTTCTAATCCGAAAAAACGCAGCCTGGCATTGTCAATCAGTTCTTTCAGCTCCTTGGTTCCGGTGGTTGACGCATTGATCTCTGTAAAACTGCTGTCCATCTCTTTCGCAATCATTCTTGCCAGCGTGGTCTTTCCCGTCCCCGATGGTCCATGAAAAATTGCAGAATC
>CANBFZ010000152.1 GCA_947367725.1 uncultured Eubacterium sp. | reverse complement strand
ATAGCTTTTTACATCCTCCACTCTTGCGTACCTGACATTTACTTAGGCAAACTGGAATTCACCTTGGCAATTGACCCCGATTGCAAATTTATAATAAAATTCGCTGCCTAAATTTATACCAGACGTCTCTGCATCTGTTCCTGGTTGTCCGCATGAGAAAGTGCGATTTCTTTATCAATCTGTCCGCTCTGATACAACGCCAGAATCGATTGATCCATAGAAATCATCCCTTCACCGGCGCCTGCTGCGATGGCATTATTGACCTGATGGCTCTTATTGTCGCGAATCAGACTCTTAATGGCATTATTCATGTGCATGATTTCAAATGCCGGCACCAAATTACCGCTGGTACTAGGCAAAAGCTGCTGCGAAACCACAGTGCGAAGCACCATACTCAACTGGGTACGCACCTGCGCCTGCTGCTCACTAGGAAAAGAATCTACAATTCGGTCAATGGTATTCACCGTACCTTTGGTATGCAGTGTCGCAATAATCAAGTGACCCGTTTCAGCCGCTGTCATAGCTGTACGAATGGTCTCATGATCTCGCATTTCTCCCAGAAGAATCACATCCGGCGCCTGCCTGAGACAAGCCCGAAGCCCGGAAAGATAATCCTCTGTGTCAATGGAAATCTCCCGCTGGCTAACGATACTTCTGTCATTTCTATGTAAATATTCAATCGGATTTTCCATCGTAATAATATGACACTCTCGCGTATGGTTGATACGGTCGATGATGCACGCCTGCGTCGTAGACTTACCGCTGCCTGCTGTACCAGTTACCAAAATCAATCCGTGACTAGAAGAAGCCAAATCCATAACCGGCGCAGGAATTCCCATCTCCTTCCAGTCAGGAATGCCAAACGCCACAACACGCACGACAGCTGCCATAGAACCTCGCTGCCGGTAAGTATTTACACGAAATCTGGCAAGTCCCCCGATCGAAAAAGAAAAGTCGTCATCTCCGCTTTGTTGAAACTGTGTCATGGGTCTGTCTGCCTTTTCGTAAATTTCAGTCACTAGCTGTTCGCTGGCATCCGGCAGAATCCGTTCTTCCCCGATGGGGGTGACACTCTTATCCAGTTTGACACAGACTGGTCCGCCTGCCACAATAAAAATATCTGAAGCGCCGCATTCCACGGCTTTACGCAAATAATCCATTAAGTCTGCCATGACATCCTCCTAGTCCTCTGTACCATCTATGCTCCCGTCAGGTGCTGCCCCGTCCCAGACAGGCAGCCTGTCGTCAATTGCTTCTTCTCTGCAGGATTCTGTCTGCCAGCGCAGAACAGAATAATGTGTCCCGTCAAAGCGCACTTCCACAGAAAGATTCTGCGTTTCGGAAACTGGGCAAGTATAGGAATACCGCATGCCAGAAACCGTTACACCTTCTGGCACTTTGCCCTCCCGAATCTGCGCCAAAATGGTTTCTGCTGCTGCATCTGCTGCATAATAATCAGAAACTGCCTTTGCCGACGCCTTGCTGAGACGTTCATCCGCACGCACGGTAGACAGACTCAAAAGTGCAAATACAGTCAGACATAACACCGCAAAGATCACCAGAAGAGACGTGCCGCCTACCGCAGGCGGGGAAAAAGAAGATTGATTGCTTCGTTTCATCGCATGCCCTCCTGTTCCTGCCACATCACCGAAAGCTGAAATAACACGGTTTTGTCAGCATCATATACAGTAATCTCTGCAGCATCCAGATGCGCAGATGCAGTTTCTTTATACACAAGCTTTAGCGCATATGCCGCACCGCTTTCCTGCTCGCCAAGCGGCTGCCAGTCTTTTCCGTAAGAAATCCTGCCACCGTTTCTAGTCAGCTTGGCACCCTTTTCCTGGAAATATGTTTCAGCATTACCCCCTTTCAGCGCCTCAGCCACATTTTGTGCTTCGATCACCGCACAATCACGGCTGAGACTCCGATTAGAAATGTCCTGCGAAGCCGTAAACGCCTGCAGACACAAAACTGCTGCAAGGGCAAACACCAGCAGCATTACCATCTGTTCCATCATCACCAGAGGCGCTTTACTCTTCATCCTGCCGCCTCCTTTTCACATCGCAAAGTCAGATGTAATGTCACGGACGCTGCTTCCCGTGGGTTACGCCCTGTCTCCTTTATGCCATCATAGGAAATATACAATGAGGCGCCGTTTTTTTCCAGAGAAAAGGCAGAAACTGGCATAATCTGTTCTCCATCTTCCGGCACCATTTCTGATGGCTCCGCACAAAAAAGCTCCATCAGATAACCGTCATAGCTGTAAATCAGGGTCGTGTAAGTCTCCCCCTCTATGGTGCTTGTAAGCGACAACGCATCTCCATCACCAAACTGCGTCACAGCAACACTTTCGCTGCTGTCATTCTGCCGCACCTGCGCTGTAAGATACTGCCCTAAAACTCGGCTGTCATAAGCGCGGCTGTCCTGCTTGGTCAGATGATGATACGCATCAGCGCCAGTAAGCAGAACAATCAGCAGACAGACTGCAAATACACCAAACAGCAGCAGCGCAATCAGCCCCTCTAAATTCTTCTGTCGTTTCATCGATCATTCTCCAGTACTGTAATATCTGGCATCAGATTGTCGGCAACGATCATGTAATGTACCGTATACCGCGTCTCGTCAATTTGAATGCCATAATGCTTTTTCAAATAATCTAGACTGGGCGGATAAGCGCCCTCTGCCGCATAGCAGGCGACACAGCTGCGCCGAATTGCCTCCTGCAGCTGCTGCAGATTTTCCTGATTTTTTCCGCTGTCTAGGCTGCTAAATGCAGTCGCAAAACATAAAAGTACCGAAACTGCAATCACCGGAAGCAACAGTCCTTTCAAAAGTCCGCCCCAGGCGGTATATCCTCTCTTCATTGCCCGCACCGCCTGTTATCCAATTGCCGACATGATATGCATCAACGGCAGCATCACAGAAAGCAAAATCAAACCAACCAGTAAAGCACAAATCAGTACCAGTGCTGGTTCAATGCGTCCCACCATTTCCTCGATGGCATATTCGCTTTCTTCTGATAAATCCGCTGCAATCTTTTCAACGGTCGTGTCCAGGCTGCCGCTTCGCTGTCCCAGTTCCATCAGTCTGCAAGAAGCCGCCGGAAGCAGCTGACTCTGCTGCATGGCGGTATGTAGACGCTCGCCCTGATCAAGCATGGCACGGCAATTCTCACAGCGTTTCTTCGCATCCGGAACATCCGTCAACAGTTCCGCTGCAAGATCCAGTGCCTCTTCTGTCTGTAAACCACTGGATATGCCCATGGCAAACGCCTGAATCAAACGCGCCGTGTTCATGCGGCGCAAAATTCCTTTATCGCCGCGCTTTTTCCGAACAGCAGTCAAAAGTTTTTGTCTGAAATTCCCAGCAGCCGCAAAAACCACCAGAAAAACCATCACAGCCGCCAGTAGCACCCACAGCACAGGCATCGCCTGATCCAACCAGCGTCCCAGGACTAAAAGACCGCCACCCACACCTGTCAGCTGTCCACCCAAAGCCCCATAAACATCCTCAAAAATCGGCAGCACCTTGACCAGCAGAATGCCGATTACAATCAGCATCAATACCAGCATCACAGCTGGATAGAGCAGTGCGCTGCGCACTCGTTTCTCAAGGCGCACTCTGCGTTCATAGTAGGCAGAAAGGGCGGTCAGCGCTTCTTCGGTACGACCGGCATGCTCTCCTACATCGATTAAACCGCAGACATAAATCGGAAATCTACCGCTTTCGCGAAAGCATGTAGAAAGCGACATCCCCGCATCAGCCTTTTCGGCCATGCCGGATAAAATTTCTTTATAGTCTGCCTCCTCGGCTAAAAGCGCCAACGCATCTCCTGCGGGAATCCCTGCATGAAACAAAAGAGACAATTCCAGGCACAGGGACGCAATCATTTCGTTTGAAAGTATTTGATTCATGATCATTCCATCCTTTGGTTCTTGCTTTGAAAAGTTTTAAATGCGCAACAAATCGCTAGGGTCAAATAGAGCCTAACGATTTGTGTGTAACATATTTAGTAAAGGTATTTTGGCGAATAGTTGCTGCCATCGCCTACATATTTCTTAATGGACGCGCTGTTTTTGGCAGAAGACACGAAAGTCGGATCCATGCGCTGCCAATCTGTTCCGTCAAAGTAAATGGCGCCGTCAATCCAGCCGGTCTCTTCACTCCATACGCTGATCCATGCATGATATGCACTGCCTGCATATCCTACAACCAGTTTACATGGAACTCCCTGGCTGCGCAGCATGCCTGTCATCAGTGCGGCATAATCAAAACAGATGCCTTTCTTTTTCTTCAGGACTTTATCCAAATCCGGCAGATACCCGGACTGTACTGTCTTTGCCAACTTCTTATCGTATTTCAGATTCTTTACGACATATTTATAAACTTTTTCTACTTTTTTCAGCGGATCTTTGGTTTTGCCGACGATACTCTTGGCTTTCTTGATTGTGTTCGGTGCGTCCTCATAATTGACATACTGGTTCGGACGAAGGAACGGCGCAAACTCATCGTCCAGCTTGACGCTGAAACTGGTGGAAATCACCGTAGAATACTTGTTATCAGTTACATTCTCAAAGACCGTTACCTTATAAGTTCCGTTACCGTCGGACAACGGGAATGTTGCCCACTCGCCTACATTGATGTTATATGTGTAAGTCTTGCTCGGACCTGCCACCTGGCTCTTCAAACGTTTCTTGGTGGAACCAGTAAACTTGACCATAACATAACCGTCATTGATATTGGAATAGTCAATAATCGCACGGGAATCCTGCTTCACATTCGTTCCAGAAGCTTCCGGCATCATGCCACCCGGCAGCGACGGCGACTGTGCCAAAATAGCTGGTTCGTCCTGAATCTCTGTATCACCGTCATTGACAAGTGCAACCTGCTCGATATACGGCACATCATCTACAGTCACACTGCCCAGTTCCATCTGCCCACAGCCAGCAAGCAGTGTAAGAATCAATGTCAGCGCTAACAGCAAAGATCGTATTTTTCTCATATGCATAAACTCCCCTCCATAAAAGTTCAATATTTCACAGGCTGTTATCTTCAAAACAGCACTAGAATTCTTTCTTACGGTTAGAAGTATACCATAAAATTCATATAAAGAAAAGTCTTTTTTTGAAAAAAATCGTCTTCTTTCCAAACTTCTTGCGCATCCCAACGGATTATTTCAGCAAAAACGTTTAAAAACAGCCATTTTATTGCATATATATTTTTTGCTTTTTATTAGATTTCTTGCCATAATACTGGTAATTTTTCATATAAAAATGGGATTTCTGATCATTTTTCCGCCGCAGCAACTGGTTAGATTCCACAAATACCGCC
>CANBFZ010000151.1 GCA_947367725.1 uncultured Eubacterium sp. | reverse complement strand
GCCTGGACTGTTCCTTTCGCATCAGTACCCAAAAAGACACTGCTGCTATGGTGCCCAAACACACACCTGCCGTATCGCCAAAACTTTCTCTGGTCGCAAAAAGCATCATATACCCCAGAGGAAATGCCAGCCATTTCATGCTCCCAATGATTCTTACCGCTTTTTCCATCTGCTCCCTCTTGTCTTTTCATCATTTCATTTTCTAAACCATTATATGCCTTATCTGCACGAATGTCAAAGAAAATATCAAAGTTATCATAACCAGTTTTTTTATGTTCATGTAATCCAAAAAATATGATAAAATAAATTTACAACAATATGAAACCTATGGAGGACTCTAAGTGAAATTCAGCAAATATTTTGATCATACGCTACTAAAACCGGATGCATCGCCTGCACAGATCCGCACGCTTTGTGAGGAAGCAAAAACCTATGATTTTTATGCAGTCTGCGTCAATTCCGCTTACGTCAGCTTGGCAGCAGAAGCGCTTACAGCAAGCAACATTCTCATTGCCGCTGTGGTCGGCTTTCCCCTTGGCGCCTGCACCACCAGCACCAAAGTATTTGAAACAAAAGAAGCCTGCAGCGCTGGCGCCGCAGAAATCGATATGGTACTCAATGTCGGCATGCTGAAATCCGGCGATATCGACTTTGTCAAAAACGAGATTGCTGCTGTGGTGCAGGTCGCTGCATCTTTCGGCGCAAAAGTAAAAGTCATTCTGGAAACATGCCTGTTGACAGATCCCCAAATTGTCACTGCCTGTAAACTAGCGCAAGAAGCAGGCGCAGCCTTTGTAAAGACTTCCACTGGCTTCAGCGCCACCGGCGCCTCAAAGCACTGCGTTGCGCTGATGAAAAATACAGTTGGCAGCAAAATGCAAGTCAAAGCCTCTGGCGGTATTCGCACATATGCCGACGTCAAAACCATGCTTGCCGCTGGTGCAGATAGAATCGGTGCCAGCGCCAGTGTTTCCATCTTAAAAGAAGCAGAGGCAGCAGCATTTCAGTGATGCTGCGCTTCTGCTTCTTTTTGCGTCTTAAGAGAGTTCCTCTCTATAATAGCGATTCAAATACCGCAGATATTCTCTCTGGCTGTCGATAACGTGATCGGTAAATGGATTGATATAGCCGGAAACTTCCTCCAGCTGCGGAAAATGATAATATCGCAATACTTCCTCAACCTGCATCACTAACTCACTGCCCTGCATGGCAGGAAATGGCCCCACAGTCCCATACAGATGGGAGCAAAGCGCATCCATCGACGTAAATCCTGTATATCGTTTGGCAAAGAGATCCGCAGCCTTTTGCAGGGCTTCGTTGTCACTTTTGACAATTTCTGCAGTATCTGAAAATTCCAGATTCCAAATGGAGGAAGTCGCTTCTTCTGCCATCTGCACGATGTCCCAATCCGATGTCTGGTAATCCGAATCTTCATATATCACATCTTCTCCATCCAGATCCTCATACACAAACTCATCATTGCTGTCACACATAGTGAATAAGAACACTGCCAGCGTCAGCAACACACCTAAAATGGCTTTCAGATTGCCCATAGATGCAGAAGAGCTTTCACGGTTTGGCTGCGCCCCATTTCCCGTCAACGGGCTTTGCTGTGCTGCCTGTGCCTCCGCTTCTGCTGCGTATGCACGCTCTTCACTGCGGTATTCTTGTACATCCTGTTTCACATGGTCTCGAAACTGCACCGCCTTTTTTCGAAACACCGATAAATCCGGCATGCTGCTTTCTCTGTCCCCTTGCGTCTCTGCTTCCCCCTCATCTCGATCAAGCTTTTCTCTGATATCCTGTGAAAGCCGCTGCAATGGATGTAGTTCTGCATCCTCCATCGCCTGCCGCTTTTTCTCATAAACGGCTTCCTTTTGCACACGATATTGCTGCCTTCTTCTTTCTTCGGCAGTGCTGTGCTGGTTCTGCACCGTTCCATTGGATGAAACAAGTTCTGGTACAGACGATATGGCAGACTTACTGGCGCTTCCATCTAAAGCGCGTTCATAGGCCTTTGCATAAGCCTGGTTAAGTTCTGTAATCTTCCGATCCACATATGCCGGATCATCCGCATAATCGGCGCTCTTATATTTGGCAAGCCGCTGCCCATAAGCCGCCTTTACCTGTTCTTTGGTGGCATCTTCTCTTAGTCCTAATAATGCAAAGTATCTATCCATCGTTTCCCTCTTGTCCCTTTCCATCTAAGCTGCTGCAAATGCCTTTTCCTATATTATAGAATTATTTTACATAATGTGCAACTGCTTTCCTTGCGCATGGAGGATCCCTTCTGTGTCTTTTAAACTGTACAATGCAACAAAAAACTGCCGAAAGCATCTTCGATATGCTCTCTGCAGTTTCTGAATTGGTCGGAGTAGTCAGGCTCGAACTGACGGCCTCTGCGTCCCGAACACAGCGCGCTACCAACTGCGCCATACCCCGTTGCCAACGAATAATATTATAACACATTTTTCCAAAAAGAAAAGAGGAAATTTATAAATTATCATAAATTCCTCTAAAAAATCTGCTTTGTCATTGCACACTATTTCGGCATTTAGGACATGTGCGCTGGTTTACCATTCAACCCTCTGCAGGCGACCTAAATACCCAGCACCCGTTTGATTCTTGCAACGTTTCTCCTCGATGCAAATACATTCTCCCCATTGGTCAAAGTCATACAGATCGTACCGCTGAAACTCAAGTCCAGCTTGGCAATATGTTTTAAATTGACGATCTCAGAATTGGAAATCCGCAGAAACAGTTTGTTGTCCAGCCTTCCTTCTAGTTCATAGAGCCTAAGACGTATGACAAATTCTGCATCGACCGTCTGCGCAAAAACTTTCTGCTCCAGCGCGTAAAACCTTACAACATCTACAGGATCCAGAAGATATACTATATCTTCTGAAAACCCAGCCAGAAGGTTCTGCTTGGAACTGGACATTCTTTGAATTAACTCGTGAATTTCCTCCGTCATACAGCTGGTTCGAATGGTAACTTCTGATTCCGTACAAACCTCGTCTATTTCTATTTTAATCTCCACCTGTGTAACCTCCTTATCGTGCTAATGGTATATTTTAGCATTTTCTCTGGGAAAGCTCCGCAGATTTCCGATAAGTGGTTCTGCTGCACCGATAAACGGCAAATTATAGCAGCCAAGTGATAGTTTCTTCTGATATCTCAAATCCCAGTTTTCGCTGCAGATTTTCTGACGGCACGTTGCCGATAACAATTTCACCGTAAGGAATATCACCTTTATCCAAGATATAATTTACCATAAATCGTTCCAGCGCCTCGCCGTAACCGCGTCTTTGGTATGCTGGAAAAATATCCAAAAGACCTAAACTTCCGTCCAAATGATTTCCAGAAAATCCTACAAAATCCTCTCCGGAAAAAGCACAGAACAAATTCCCTCGTCTGCTGATCTCGTCCACCTCTTCCGGCGGTATCGTATGGTACACTTCTTTAATCATGGCAACGTGTGCCGCATCTGCCCGTTGGATGCGAAGATCCGTGTCCAACTCCAATTTTTCCTTTGAAAAACGTACCACTTTCTTGCAGGGAAACAAAGTATACATGCCGAATTTTTCTGAAGCGTACGGCACCAGTTCTTCCTGGCAAACAATCAGCTGATAACAATCTTTGATCTGATCAAGCAATGCCTTACCCTTTTCTTGATTTGCCGCTGACAGCATATGCACATTGCAGCTTCGGTCAAGCAGCAAAACCCCTTCCTCCGAAGCCTCCAGAATCTCGGCATTTTGTTTGCGAATCGCTTCCAGCATGCCGATATGCAGCAATACGTTCTTTTCTAAATACTTCACAGCTTGTTCTTTCATCTTGTTTCCTTTCTTACATGCATCTGCCGCAAACAAAATTACCACAGTTTATCGTTGAAATACTCGCGTCCTAGTGCGCAAACTGTCCTTGTTTTTAATTTTATCATAAACACCGCTTTGATTCAAGCTGCGTGCATGCCAGATCTACCATAAACACACAAAAAATCCCCAATGTAATCGATTTGGGGATTTCTTTTCTCACGATCATTTACAGTCCGATACATTGTCATGCCTCCTTTTCACATGCCCAACATATCAGAAAACGTCTGCATCACCTGTGAAATTTTGATCTGCTGCGGACATACCGTCTCACAACTTCTGCATCCGATGCAGGCGCCTGGTTGTTTCTCCTTTTCCACTGCAGAAAGTGCCATCGGCGCAATAAAGCTCATGCCGCCGACTTCCGTGGTGGAGCGATGCTCATGATACAAGGACAGAAGATACGGAATATCCAAGCCCTGCGGACAGTGGCTGGTGCAGTAGCGGCAAGAAGTACAAGGCAGTGTCACTTCTGCCGCCATCCCATCAGCAATTTCCTGCAGCGCGCTCAATTCTTCTCCATTGAGCGGTTTTTCTTCTGCATAAGTTGCAATGTTGGCAGTCAGCTGCTCCATATTTGACATACCCGACAGCACCATCGTGACTTCTGGAATGGACTGCAGAAAACGGAATGCCCATGCTACTGGCGTTTCCTCTGGACGAAGCAATGTCAGTTTGTCCGTTTCCTCTGCTGTAAGCTTTGCAAGTCTGCCGCCCCGCAGCGGCTCCATTACCCACACCGGAATATCATATGCTTTCAAAAGTTCCAGCTTTGCCTGCGCATCTTGAAACTTCAAATCCAGATAGTTCAGCTGAATCTGGCAAAACTCCATATCTTTGCCGTATTTCTCCAGAAAGCGCCGCATCACAGGCATGTCCCCATGGGCAGAAAATCCCAGATGACGAATTCGTCCATTTTGTTTTTGTTCCATCAGATAAGCATAAATCCCATGACGCTCATCTAAATAATCTTCTATATTCATTTCACAGACATTGTGGAACAAGTAAAAATCAAAGTATTCCACCCGGCACTTTTCCAGCTGCTTTTCAAAGATCTCTGAAACTCGATTCATATTGGAAAGATCATAGCCCGGAAACTTGGTGGCAAGGTAAAAGCTGTCTCTCGGATATTGGCTGAGGATTTCTCCCATCACCAGCTCCGAATTCCCCTCATGGTAGCCCCACGCCGTATCGTAATAGTTAATCCCCTGTTTCATCGCCTCCGCCACCATAGCCTTTGCCGCATCCTGATCAATCTCAGCATCTTTGCCGTTTACCACTGGAAGACGCATTGTGCCAAATCCCAAAGCGGACAATTTTTTATTCTGAAATTCTTTATAAATCATAGGGTTCTCCTTTCGTATTTTCATCTGCGCGTCTCCCCTGCATTCATTATACTGCCATGCCTTTTGGCTTGCAAATGCTTAAAAATAATATCTTCTATAGGCAAAAGGCATTG
>CANBFZ010000150.1 GCA_947367725.1 uncultured Eubacterium sp. | reverse complement strand
AGAACCGATTCTCAGGGCTGTGCATACGCCGCCGGAAGTGCTTGCCAGCGCGGTGCTTTACCTGAAAATTGTCTTTGTAGGCGGCTTGTTCACTTATGCTTACAGCATGTGCATTTTCATCATGCGTGCCTGCGGAGACGGCAGCAGACCGCTGCTATTTCTGGCGTTTTCCTGTATCTGCAATATTATCCTGGACTTAGTTTTTGTCAAAGGCTTTTCCATGGGGGTTGCTGGCGCCGCCATCGGCACGGTGATTGCAGAAAGTCTGGCGGTACTGATGTGTCTTGTCTATATGAAGAAAAAGATGCCTATGCTGTGGGTGAGCAGAGCGGATTTTCAGAATACGAAAAAATCCAGAGTTGCCTATGTACTGAAGCTCTCCGTGCCGACCAGTCTGCAGGTCAGCATTGTCAGTCTGGTGTCAATTTTCGTGCAGTCGGTCATCAATGAGTACGGCGCGGTGGTAGTAGCAGGCTATGCGGCGGCACAGAAGATTGAGCAGATTGTCATCATGTTTGTCAATGCACTTTCCGGCGCACTGAATACCTTTACGGCGCAGAACCGGGGCGCGGGGCGCTTTGACAGAATCAGGGAGGGCAGACGGGTTACGGTTTTAATCAGTATCTGCTTTATGGCGGCGATGACAGCATTTGTATTCTTTGCAGGACGACCTCTTCTCAGCATCTTTGTAGATGATGCAGACAGCGTCCGCGTAGCTAAGGAGGGATATCTCTATCTCAAAATCACCTGCGGCTTTTACATACTTTTGAGCCTGTGGCAGGCATATATGGCGGTGCTGCGGGGCATGGCGGATGTTCTGATGCCCCTTGTCATCGGCGGAATTCAGATTCTGGCGAATTTGTCTGCAATCTGGGTGCTGGAACCAATGCTTGGCAAAGACGGCATCTGGCTTTCTGTGGGCATCAGCTGGAGTCTGTGCCTTCTGGCGGCGCTGATTCGGATGAGAAAGTACCGTCACTTACAATAAAGTTGCGGGTTTGTGTAACAGTACGCTGTATAGAAAGACTTGCGTAATTTTGTTGCGTCGGAAGCATTTGAAGTTGTGCATAAGATGTGGAATTTCACTCGTTTGCATGACGATGAAAAGTAGCGCACTCTACGCAGCGTGGATTGCCAGGGGGTATGGTACTGGGATATAATAAAAGCACGAAAAAGAAAGGAGTGCTTTTATGAAAATTACAGTATTTAATGGCAGTCCGGCAGGAAAAGAGAGTGCGACGAGTGTAATTGCAACCGCTTTTTTATCGGGTGCAGCAGAAGCAGGGGCGCAAACAAATCATATCTTTCTCTGTGAAAAAAATGTGCAACATTGCAAGGGATGCTTTACATGCTGGTTCAAAAATCCGGGAATTTGCGTAATGCAGGATGCTATGCAGGATTTAATGCATGCGTACAATACATCAGATGTGGTATGTTTTGCGACACCAGTGTATACTTGGAATTACACTGCCTACTTAAAAAACTTTGTGGATCGGTTGGCACCGTTGAAGAGTCTGGTGATTGCACAGCAGAATGCACATTTTGATCTTATAGATACCAAACCGAAAACGCAAAAATTTATGGTGATTGCAAACTGCGGATTTCCAGGCACCCATAATTTTGATGTGATGCAAGCATCCTTTGCTTGCTGTAATCCTTTTCTGGAAATTTACCGCAATTGTGGAAAACTGTTAAAGTCGAAACAGCCAGATATCAAACAGCAAGTTGATACATGGCTTGCTGCAGTGCGAAGGGCAGGCTTTGAAACGGTGAAAGATGGTGACGTTTCGGAAGCGGTTCGTAAGGCACTGGAAATGCCCCTGATGGAAGTACAGGACTATGTGCAGTATCTGGGCATGGGGCAGTCAGCGCAGTATTAATTACAGTGCATAACAAATTAAAACTTTATATTCATGGAAAGAAAAAATGGGCGATGTTTCTTGTAATGCCGCCGGTATTAAGCCGGCGCTTAGCAAAGAAGGAAAGCCCATTTACTATTTTAGATTTTCTGTTTTGTCAGTTCCATCAGTTCCACTGCGCTTTTCCTGGTGGTTTCAGTGATGTTTTCGCCGCCCAGGAGTCTTGCGATTTCGTCGATTGTCTCCGCATCTGACAGCGGCTGTACCGTAGTAAAGGTGCTGTTTTCTGTTTCTTCCTTAAAAATACGGTAGTGGGTATCGCCGCTGGCTGCAATCTGAGGCAGGTGGGTGATACAGATAATCTGATGGTTTTGTGCAATCTGATGTAGCTTTCGCCCTACGATACTTGCTGTAATACCGCTGATACCGGCGTCGATTTCATCAAAGATCATAGTTGGAATATTGTCGTAGGTGCCGGTAATATTTTTAATTGCTAGCATCATTCTGGAAATTTCACCGCCAGAAGCGACTTTGACCAGTGGCTTCAGCGGTTCGCCTTTATTGGTAGAAATGAGAATTTCCACCAGGTCACCGCCGTCAGCGCCGATGGTTTCAGGCACATTAAAGTCAATAGAAAGTCTGGCACTGCTGAAGTTTAAATCATGCAGCTCGTGTTCGATGGCGGCTTCCAGCTCTTTGGCGCTGGCTTTTCTGGCGTCTGACAGTAGGGCAGCTTTTTCGACAAGTGTTTCGTATGCTTTTGCCGTTTCAGCTTCTAGCTGTGCTTTGACCTCATCGAAGTTCTCTATTTGATTCAGTTCTTCTGAAATTTTATCATAGTATGCCAGGATTTCTTCAATAGAGTTCCCATATTTTTTCTTGAGTCCATCGATGAGAGACAGGCGAGAAATGGCGTCGTCCAGTTCTTCTGGTGTAAATGTTACATCTTCGCGGATTCTGCGAAGGTCTGCAGATAAGTCCTCAAGACGATAATAAATATCTGCGAATTCCTCGCTTAGCGCTTGGATGTCTTTGGAGTATTCAGTGATTGACTGCAGCGCATGCAGTCCTGTACCCAGGGAAGAAAGGGCGCTTTGATCCCCGTCATTTAACAGCCCGTAGGAAGTTTCGATGGCAGCAAAAATCTTTTCGCTGTTTTGAAGCAAGGAAATCCGTTCTGCCAATGCCTCGTCTTCGCCAGGCGTTAAATCTGCATTCTCAATTTCAGTCTGTTCAAAGCGGTAGAAGTCCAGCTTTTTCAAATTGTCATGCTCTGCAGTAAGCAATTTGTTCAGCTTTGTTTTCACTGCCTGATACTCGGCATAAGCCTTGGAAAATGCCTCTTTCAGTGGGGAAATGGTTTCAGACTGGAAACTGTCTACAAGTCTGATATGATTGTCGGGATTGAGCAGGGATTGATTGTCGTATTGTCCATGAATATCTGCAAGGCGACGACAGGTTTCAGAAAGCTCTCCCAGTGTAACCAGCTGTCCGTTGCGTTTACAGAGATTTTTTCCAGCAGCAGACACTTCTCTGGTGATCACGATTTCTTCGCCATCCAGTTCTCCTGCAAGCTGCACGACTGCTTTGGACGCGCCATGGCGGACAAAAGCAGAATCAGCCCTGCTCCCAAGCGCAAGGCTAATGGCTTCGATTACAATGGATTTACCGCTGCCGGTTTCTCCTGTGATAATATTCAGACCTTCTGTAAAATCGATTTCTGTATGTTCAATAATCGCAAAATTTTCAATGCGGATGTGATTGATCATTGTCCTTTAGACCTCATAATTAACATATCATTGAAGATCGATAAGATTTCTTCTACGTGTTCTTCTTTGTCGATAATCAAAAGTAAGGTGTTGTCGCCGGCAACAGAACCCACTACGTGGGGGAGTCCGATGCAGTCTACTGCTTCACCAGCAGCAGGACCGCAGCCTGACAGCGTTTTAATGACAATCAGATTTTGCGCAGAAGCAAAAGAGGTAATGGTTTCTCTGAAAATCTTGACGAACCGGTCGGAAATCGGTGCGTCCTGTCTGGCACTGACTGCGTACTTGTATTTGCCGCTGGCGGATAAAACTTTGATGAGCTGCAATTCCTTGATATCACGGGAAATTGTAGCTTGTGTTACTTCAAAACCCTCGTCCTTCAGCATGGAAGCCAGTTTGTCCTGCGTTTCAATTTCGTTGTTTGCGATCAGTTCTAAAATCTTGTTCTGTCTTGAATAACGCATAATAATCTCCTTTTTCATTTTCAAATCCTAATTCCAAGCTTATTATACCAGATTATTTTGTAAAATAAAAGCCGTATTATTTCACGAAATTAAAAGGAATTCCATGGACAAACGTATGTTCTTGTGCTATAATGGATTGAAACAATACAGGAACTGAGGAAGAAGCAATGCGCATTTTGGGAATTGACCCAGGCTATGCCATTTTGGGCTGGGGCATTTTAGACATGAAGGGAAATCATTTTTCAGTAGTAGACTACGGTGCAGTGACCACTGACGCAGGTACGGAGATGCCGCTGCGGCTGCAGCATCTTTATACGCAGCTTTCCGCGATTATTCAGCAATATCAGCCGGAGGTTGCATCGATTGAAGAACTTTTTTTCAACAACAATGCCAAGACTGCAATCATGGTGGGACAGGCAAGAGGCGTTGCGGTGCTGGCCTGTGTCAACGGCGGCCTTGAGATAAACGAGTATACGCCGCTGCAGATTAAGCAGGCATTGGTCGGCTATGGCAGGGCGGACAAGAAACAGGTACAGGCGATGGTCAAGGCAATTCTCAATCTGAAAGAAGTGCCAAAGCCTGATGATACTGCCGATGCGGTGGCTGCAGCGATCTGTCATGGGCATGCAGCAGGCAATCGAGTGCGAAAGCTGAATTTAGCCAGATAACACAGAAGGAGAAGATACGATGATTCGATTTATCAAAGGGATATTTCATCCGGGACTTTCGGGCACGGTTTTGATAGAGAATGCCAGCGGTATCGGTTTTGAGATCGCGATTCCTGCCAATTCGTCTCTGTATAAGAATATAGAGGGCGAACAGGTGAAGGTGTTTACTTCTATGATTGTAAAAGAGGACGACATCAGTCTTTATGGCTTTTCTGACCGAGAGAGTTTGGATTTATTTGAACTTTTGATTACAGTAAACGGTGTGGGCGCCAAGGCAGGTATGGCAATTATGAGTGTATTGCCGCCGGCAGAGCTGAAACGAGCCATTGGCTGTGGCGATGCCAAGGCGATTTCTGCTGCCAATGGTGTAGGCAAGAAGACTGCGGAGCGAATTATTTTGGAATTGAAAGACAAGGTCGGCACTTTTGCAGAGGATGTGCCGCAGGCTGCTTCTGAGACCTATGGCGCTGCCGGGGATGCGCGCAGTGAAGCTGCCGCAGCGCTTATGGCGCTGGGATACAGCAGAAACGAAGCGACAGATGCTGTCGGCAAGGTGAAAGAAGAAGAGCTGACCTGCGAAGACTATATTAAACATGCGCTGA
>CANBFZ010000149.1 GCA_947367725.1 uncultured Eubacterium sp. | reverse complement strand
GTCATCAAAGGCGAAAACGGAGAGGTCAAATCCCTGGTGCTGCAGCAGATGCAGAAAATTGACGAAGAAGAAACGGGGCTTGGCAATATTGCGCCGGTGGAAGGGATTACCCGCCTGCTTGATGCGGACAACGTGGTTGTTGCCATCGGACAGACCATCGATTTGGAAGGATTTGAATTCCTTAGCAGCGGTGGCAGACTCATTGCCCTTTCTGAACGGGAAAGCGGAAAGACCTTTGAAGAGGCCATCTTTGCAGCCGGTGATGCGGCTTACGGACCTGCGACAGCAGTCAAAGCCATTTTCCAGGGCAGAAACTGCGCCAAGTCAATCTGTGAAACCATCGGCGGCATGGAAGAGGTGGTGCAGACGGAGCGGGGCGAACGCGTATCTTTCAGTCCTTATGCACTGCAAAAGACAGAAAAGGCAAAGACTGCCAATGCACCGCTGGCAGAACGAGAACTATACAAGGAGATTTCCACCACGCTCCATATAGAAGAAATTCTGCAGGAAGCACAGCGGTGTTTAAACTGCGGCTGTGTAGCGGTCAGCCCTACGGATGTGGGAACAGCGCTGATTGCCCTCGATGCGGTAATTGTGACCAATGAAAGAGAAATCCCGGCAGAGCAGTTCTTTAAGGCGGCTGTCATGGGTTCCACGGTGCTGGAAAAAGGTGAACTGGTCACGAAGATTTTAGTGCCGAGAGCCGCAGCTGGAAATAAACAGATTTATGATAAGCACAGAACCAGAAAGTCTATCGACTTCCCGATTCTAAGCATTGCCATAAATGCTCATATGGACGGGCAGAAGATTTCTGAGATTCGAGTGGTATTCGGTGCAGCGGCACCAGTGCCAAAACGGATGCATCAGGTGGAAGATTTCTTGCGTGGAAAAGAATTGACACGGGAGGTGGCAGAGGAAGCAGCGGCACTTGCTGTAGCGGACTGTGTGCCTCTGGCAGAAAATGCATACAAGGTGCATCTGCTGCAGGTTCTAACGCGCAGAACCTTAGAGAAACTCATATCAATGCCATAATCTTATTACCTATGAATATAAGCAGAATACTACAGGAGTCAAATCTCCTGTTTTATTCCCAAAATCGTTATTCTTTTGAAACGATAACGGAGAAAAACGCATGCAACAGAGAAAGATATTTTTGGCAGCGGCATGTATCTGTGCAGCAGCGCTGCTTTTTATAGCTTGCAGTGGAAAGGAAGAGGCAGAAAGCGGAGATACGGAACTGACCGTGTTTGCAGCCGCTTCTTTGACGGAAGTGCTGACGGAGCTGGGAGATATTTATATGGCAGAACACAACGATGTGAAGCTGCAATTTCAGTTTGGTTCTTCCGGGACATTGCTGACACAGATTACAGAGGGAGCAGACTGCGATATCTTCCTTTCGGCAGCACAGCAGCAGATGGACGCGCTTTCTGAACGTATCGCGGATGATCGTTTTGATCTGCTGGAAAACAAAGTGGTGCTGGCAGTGCCAGAAGGAAATCCTGCAGGCATCCATTCTTATGAGGATTTACAAAGCGCGCTTTCAGCGGGAGAGGTACTCTTTGCCATGGGAAATCGTGAAGTACCGGTAGGACAGTATACCCAGCAGATTTTGTCTTACCTAAAGCTGGAAGAAGCAGCGCTGGCTGAGGCGGGCGTGATTACCTATGGCAGCAACGTAAAAGAAGTAACAACACAAATTTCCGAAGGGCTCGTGGACTGCGGCATGGTCTATGCGACCGATGCGTATGCGGCAGGGTTAAAGGTAGTTGCAGAAGCAGACGCCAGTATGTGCGGGCAGGTCATTTATCCGGCAGCGCGCCTTAACACATCAAAGCAGCTGGAAGCGGCCGACGCATTTTTGGCTTTTCTGCAGGGCAAAAAAGCCGCAAAGGTATTTGCAGACTACGGATTTTCCCCCATCAGCGTACGATGATTGCCTGTGTAAGGGACACTTTGAAATTTTTCTGCCGTGCAGTTTGCAGATTGTGTCGAAATGACTGTTGCAGTCATTTGGGACGTCGAAACAGGATGATAAAGGAGAGCAAAACATGGATTGGTATCCACTGCTGAATTCGCTGCGCATCGCCTTGCTCAGTACCGGTGTGGTATTTTTTACAGGCATTGCCGCTGCTTACTATATTTCCAAACTGCCTCCCATGGCAAAAGGCGCATTGGATGTGCTTTTGACTTTGCCGCTGGTGCTGCCGCCGACAGTGGTAGGATTTCTTTTGCTGCGGGTGCTGGGACCTAGGCGTTTACTTGGAAACTTTCTACTTGAGACTTTTGCTGTCAAATTAACCATGCAGTGGTGGGCTGCTGTGTTTGCCACTGTGGTGGTAATTTTTCCGCTGATGTACAGGACGGCGCGGGGCGCATTTGAATCCTTTGACGAAAATCTGGCTTACGCAGGTAAAACGCTGGGGCTAACCAATACATATATTTTTTGGCACATTCGCATGGCGTGCTGCAGGCAGGGAATCCTTGCAGGCATGGTGCTGGCCTTTGCCAGAGCCCTGGGAGAATATGGTGCGACCAGTATGGTAGCAGGCTATATGCCGGGTAAAACTGCTACCATTTCAACTACGGTTTATCAACTGTGGCAGACCGGGCAAACCGAACTGACAGGTAAGTGGGTGCTTGTGAATCTGGGCATCTCTTTCGTTGTGCTGCTTGCTGTGAACCGATTGGAAAAACAGGAGAAAAGGGGGACAGGCAAGTGGCGATTGCAGTAGAGTTTGAAAAGAAACTGGGGAATTTTCAGCTTGCTGTGCATTTTCAAGCAGGCGAAGAAACGCTGGCAGTGCTGGGGCCTTCCGGATGCGGAAAGACGATGCTGCTAAAGTGCATTGCAGGGATCGAAACGCCGGATCGAGGCAGGATTGTACTCAACAATCGAGTGTTATTTGATTCTGCCAGAGGCATCAACTTGCCGCCCCAGCAGCGACGTGCAGGACTTTTGTTTCAGGATTATGCCCTGTTTCCACAAATGACGGTACTGGAAAACGTGGCAGCAGGCGCTTGCCGCAGTGAAAAGGCGGTGCGCAAGAAACTGGCTTTGGATATGATGCAGAAAATGGGCTTGGCACATTTAGAAAACCAGTATCCTGCACAGCTTTCCGGCGGACAGAAACAACGGACCGCACTGGCGCGAATGCTGTTGTCTGCGCCTGAAATTTTGCTTTTGGACGAACCCTTTTCCGCGCTGGATTCCCATCTTCGGCTGCAGATGGAGCAGGAAGTCAGTATGCTGCTAAAAGAATTTGGAAAGACAGCCATTTTGGTTTCTCATGACATGGCAGAAAGCTACCGCATGGCAGCGCGCCTTGCAGTGATGGGGGCGGGTGTAATAGAAATCATTGGCGAAAAAGCGGCAGTCTATCAGAATCCAAAAACTAGAAATAGCGCGCGGCTTTTAGGCTGCAGCAATTTTTCCAGGGCAATCAGAAATCAAACAGGCTATGTGCAGGCACTGGACTGGAATTTGGAACTTTTGGAACCATCTGCAGCAGACATACAGGGCAGGCAGCAGACGTCATGCTATATTGGGATTAGAGAAACCGATATCAGACTGGCAGAGGCAACAGATCCTACTGAAAACCGCTGCAGATGCACGGTAGAAGGACAGCTAGAAAATCCAGACTGTCAGATTCTTTTGCTGAGACCCTTTGGCGCACGGGAAGGTACCGTCTTGCGCTGCCGGGTATTTGCAGGGCAAAAAGTGCAGTGGCAAGCGCACCAGGTGGAGATTTATGTACCGCCAGAATCTGTGATGCTGTTGACAGAGTAAGAGAGAGGAAAACAGAGATGAAAAAAATCAGAGTAGAGGATGCCATAGGGCAGACTTTGTGTCACGATATCACCGCTATGCGAGATGGCTTTAAAGGTGCCGCGTTTCGGCGGGGTCATGTGATTGCAGAGGCAGATATTCAAAAGTTGCTTTCTATCGGCAAGCGGCATGTTTTTATTTGGGAGGAAACAGCAGGAGAACTCCATGAAGAAGATGCCGCACTGCGGCTTTCTAAAATGGCGCCAGTGGCGGGCGCCCATTTTGAGGGAACGTCTGAAGGAAAAATGGTGCTGCGGGCAGATACTGCCGGCATGTTCCGGGTGGATCTGGAGCTGCTTTCTGCCATCAATGGCATCGGTGATATCACCATTACCACACTGCCCGATCATTATCCCGTACAGCCGGGGGACAGGTTGGCTTCCCTGCGGATTGTGCCGCTGGTGACCAAAGAAACACAAATCTTGCAGGCGGAAGCACTATGTGCAGAATCGCAGCTTTGGAGCCTCGTGCCTTATCAGAAGAAAAAGGCAGGCATCATCATCACTGGATCAGAAATTTTTGAAGGGCGCATTCCAGATAAATTTGAACAGGTAGCGCGAAAGAAACTGTCTGCATATCCTTGTGAAATTTTAGGTGCAGTGATCTGTGACGACAGACAGGAACAGATAATAGAGGCTGCACAGGCATATTTGCAGCAGGGTGCAGAACTTCTATTTTTCTCTGGCGGTATGTCGGTAGATCCGGATGACTTGACCCCTGCTGCGATCAAAGCCTGCGGCGCGCACATCATTACTTATGGTGTGCCCAGTCAGCCGGGCAATATGACGTTGGTATCCTATTTAGGAGAAACCGCGCTCATCGGTGTGCCGGGGGCTGCGATCAGTTTGCCTGTCACCGTCTTTGACGTACTGCTGCCCCAGCTTTTTACCGGAATCCCAATTACAAAGGCGGATATGCTCCGTCTGGCAGAGGGTGGTTTATGCCAGCTATGTGAAAGTTGTCATTTTCCCAACTGTACCTTTGGTCGGTATTAGGAGGTGTATAAAGTGGAGAAAACACAGTTTGCCGCGATTGTTCCGGCGGCGGGGCTGTCTTCTCGCATGGGAAGTTTTAAACCGCTGCTGCCTGTTGGAGACAGGACGGCGCTGCACTCCATTCTGCATCTGCTTCGGACAAGCGGCGTAGAGGAAATTGCAGTGGTGACAGGCTATCGGGCAGAGGATATCCGTTATGCGCTGGCAGGAGAAGAGGTGCACCTGTTATATAACAGCGATTATAAGAAGTCCCATATGTTTGATTCTATTAAAATGGGCTTTGCCAAGATGCACCAAAGGGCTGCGCATTTGATCCTGTGGCCCGTGGACATTCCGGCAGTAAGCCAGGATACGGTAGAGAAACTGCTGCATGCGGCGGCGGAGACAGAACGGCAGGTGGTGCTGCCCTGCCATAAGGGGATTTGCGGGCATCCTGTGATCTTTTCAGAAGATACATATGAAACAGTACTGCAGCATGACGGAAAAGAGGGACTGCACGGTGCGCTAAGAAAGTTGAACACTGTTACGGAAGTGGTGGTGGACGATCCGTTTG
>CANBFZ010000148.1 GCA_947367725.1 uncultured Eubacterium sp. | reverse complement strand
ACAATGGCGGAATCGACAATCATATAAAGCTGCTGCCCCAAATTGGTTAAAATCAATGGAAACGCAAAGAAAAGAATCAGTTTTGTCGGATTTCCCGTTGTCATATCTTTTGTTTTTGACATAAAGCGCTTTCCCTTCCGCAAATGCAATTCTATCTAAAATCACAGGCGGCTTTCAGTCCATAAGCGGGCGCTGCCTGCTGCACACCGCGAACAATGGCTTTTTCAATCTGTTCTGTCGCCAGCACAGCCAGCGCATCAAAATTCACATCTACTTCGCCGGTCGCCATGACAAAAATGGTATCGCCGTCAGCCGTTGAATGGACCGGTCTGATGGCTCTGGCATAGCCATCGTGGGCAATAGAAGCCAGTTTCGTACACTGGGCTTTGGTCAGTTTTCCATTGGTTAGAATACAGCTGATGGTGGTATTTCCTTTGAAAATATCAAACTGCCTTGCAATATCTTCTTTCACCGCTTCTGCGGTGGATATTAGCGCCGTTCCATCGGCAGAAAGCATCCCTGCAATCTGCCTGCCATCTGCAAAGATATCACCCAAAGCATTGACCGCGGAAATTGCGCCCACCTGCAGCTCTCCAATCTGCACGGCAGATGCCCCTTGTCCGCTTTTCATCATGGTCTGCGGTCCTCTATATTTGCCTACAGAAGCACCGGTTCCCGCACCGTGGTTTCCTTCCTCAAATACACCGGCAAATGCCTGTTCACAAGCCGCTGCGCCCATGGCTTTGTCCGGTCTGATGCTTCTATCGCCTACCACCAGATCAAAGAGGGATGCACCGCAGACGATAGGTACAATCCCTACACCTACATCAAAGCCGATGCCCTTTTCTTCCAGAAAATCCATGACGCCGCAGGCAGCTTCCAGCCCGTAGGCGCTGCCGCCAGAAAGCACCACTGCATGAATTTCCTGTACCATGTTCTCCGGCTTCAATAGATCGGTTTCTCTGGTGGCAGGACCGCCGCCCCGCACATCAACACCCGCACAGGCGCCTTTTTCACTGAGAATCACCGTAACGCCGGTTGCCGCCTCTGTATTTTCGGCAGAGCCAATTTTAAATCCATTGATTTCTGTAATACTGATTTCTTTCATATTCATTCTCCCCTGCTGTTACTGCAAAGCCTGTACTGCTGTAATCAGTGCAATGACTACGCCGACCACAGCTTCGCCGCCTAAAAGACCGGATGCGATAATCTGTCCTGTCGCATTCTTTTCAACAAACGGAAACCATTTGTCAATGACAAAGCGAAGGGCGCCGCCGATAAAGGCTGTCGCGGACATATAAAATGGCAGATATACCCCCAGTCCCAGGGTCATAACCGGGAAGTTGACGCAGTAAAGTACGACTGCAATCACTAGGCCAAGAGCAAATGCCGGCAGATTGGAAATACCGCCTACCATAGCTGCAACAGTGTTTGCCTGTGCTGCAGTAAACATCTGTCCGTCTGTAAATGCGGACGGACCATAAGCTTTGACGATGGTGACCAAAACAAATACGGATACCACCGCGCCGATGACGCCGCCGATGGCTTCTGCAATCCACTGATCCTTCGGATTGGTTTTCAGCATATGTCCTTCCTTAAAGTCGTTCATCACATCCCCTACAAGACCACAGGCAACTGCCACGATTGCCGCAATAAAAAAGCCTTCTGTCTGCCCTACTGTCGTCAGTCCTTTGACCGCCAGCAGAACAATAATTCCGAAAATTTCCATCGGGTTGATGCCGGACTGTCCTACACACTGTGCTGACATTGCAGTTGCCAGCCATACACCCAAAATGGTAATCACCGAAGCGATGACGCTCATCCTGCATGCCAGCGTAAACACAGCGGCAATCAATATCATCACAAAAGGCGCCCATCTCATGGGAACAATGGAATCTCCCGCGCTGTCTTTACTGAACATACCGCCGAAAATTTCTTTCGCTTTTGGTAAAATTCCTTTTACTAAAATTCCTACGCCGGTGCCAACCATCAGACCGATCCCCAGCGCCTGCTTTATTCCGCTGGCTTCTTCTAAAGACCAGATACCCAGGCTCTGCCCGCCGATGAGAATCCCTACATCGCCGAGAAGTGCACCCAAAAACCACACACCGATTGCAATCGGTCCTACAATATAACCGATGGATACCAGCATCGGGGACAACCAAATTCCACCAGCCGAACCGTAGCGAAGCATGTTCTGACTCATCAGGGTTGCCGGAATCTTTCCGAACCAGTCTCTGATTACAGTAAAAACTGCCGCGATGCCCATAGATGCGAAAAGCGTACCGGCTTTTCTTCCGCCTTCATCTCCGACCTGTAGAGTTTCTGCCGCCGCTTGTCCCATTGCGTAAGGTAAATCCTTGATTTCAACAAAATATTTTCGAATTAGGGCTGTAAAAATCAGTCCTAAAATCACACCGCCTAGTGCGATGACCAGAAGCTGCACTGTGCTGATTTCTGCCTTTGGGTTGAGAATCCAGATGCCAGGGATGGTAAATGCAAGTCCTCCTGCGACCATCGCCCCTGCGGACATTGCCGTATGGGCTACATTAATCTCGTTGAGATTGGTGTTCCCCAGCGCTTTCAAAGCTAACATTGAAAATAACGCCACGAACATAATCGGCCATGGCAGAGAGCTTAGTTTCAGCGCAACGTACATGGAACTGCAGGTAATGACTACAGAACCGATCACGCCGATCACCATACTGCGAAGTGTAAGTTGTTTTCCGTTCATCGTATTCTCCTACTCTTTTTCTAAATTGCGAAAAGTCCCGCGCCCATCAGAGCTGCGTGCCTTACGCGGTAATAAACATACAGGTTGATTATAGCAGTTCCGTGGAATCATTGTCAAAAGTTTTCGTTTAAAACCGAGAAACTTTTGACCTGTCTATATTTTTTTAGGTTATGCAAATTTGAAAATCCATGCGCAAAATGTATCACTCAATCCATCAAAAGTTGTGCAAATCTACTTTATCCGCATCCACTTTGCACAACCGACAATGGCAATGGTTGTGCATGAAGGAAGAAAATCATCGCCTGCTGCACAACCAACTTTCGATTTTCATCATTATCTTAGCTTGGTGTTGTGCATAACTTCTAAAAAAGCTGCATCTTGCACAACGATTACCAATAAAGCTTCGCCCCAATTGCAGATTCATTCATATAAAACTTGAAAAGTTGTGCAAATCCTTCTTATTCGATTCCAATTTGCACAACTAGCAACAGCGGCGGTTGTGCATGAAGCAAAAAATCCTCGCCTGCTGCACAACCGCCGCCATATTTCATCTATTATCTTCTTTGGATTTTAATAAGGTGCAGCCCATCGTGATACAAGCTGTCTTCATCTTCTCAATCAATCATCCGCCATTTCTGCCCATTCCCCTCTTGTGTCTGATTATAAATGCCGCAAAACTCCGCCGCGCATTTCTTCACCTTCGGCTCAACTTTGCAGAGGACCTGCCAAAAATTTCGCTACGAAAAAACCCGCAGTTTCCTGCGGGTATATTTCTTGCGAAAATCGGGTTAGGGATTTAGCCGTAGATTGCATCCAGACTGCTGTCGCCTTTGGCTCTGCACTCTGGGCAATCCTGACAGGGGACCTACCAACAAATTGTATTCAAAAAGAGGACACATTTGCGTCCTCTTTTTATGCAATTTGGGTTAGGTCTCCCTATTTCGTAGTTGCGTCGTACAGTGCTTCTGCGTTTTCCCATTCAGCAATGATTTCTGGAATCACTTTGTACAGGTCGCCTACGATCGCATAATCAGCAACTTCCATGATCGGTGCATCTGGATCCTTGTTGATTGCTACGATACAGCCGGAAGTCTGCATACCAGCTAAGTGCTGAATTGCACCGGAAATACCGCATGCGAAATAAATTTCTGGTTTAACAGTTGTACCAGTCTGACCTACCTGGTGGGAGTGGTCAATCCAGCCAGCGTCTACGCAAGCACGAGAAGAACCAACAACACCGCCAACTTTGTCAGCAAACTGCTTCATCAGTTCAAAACCGGAAGCATCGCCCAGACCACGTCCACCGGAGCAGATGATCTTAGCATCGGTCAGGGATACCATTTCCTTCATGGATTTTACGATATCCTTGATTTCGATTCTGATGTCTTCCTTTGTAATTTCTGGTTTTACGTTTACGATTTCGCCAGTAGCACCAACTGCTCTTTCCTGCTTCTGCATTACGCCAGGTCTTACAGTGGACATCTGCGGTCTAGTTTTAGGGCAGATGATAGTAGCCATCAGGTTACCGCCGAATGCCGGACGAGTCTGCTTGATACCAGTGGATGGATCGTTAGGGTCCAGTGTGGAAGTATCTAATGTAGTGTTTGCTTTTGCGAAATCGATGTACTTGGAAACTTTAACGTCCAGGTGCGTACAGTCAGCAGTCAGACCAGTGTTGCATCTTGCTGCGATACGCGGTGCAAAGTCACGACCGATGTGTGTAGCGCCGTACAGAACGATTTCCGGCTTATACTCGTCGATCAGCTGTTTCATAACTTTGGTGTAACCGTCAGTTGTGAAGTTTTCCAGGAGCGGATCCTGTACCATGTAAACTTTTTCAGCGCCGTATTCAAAACATTCCTGTGCCAGGTGGTCGATGTTGTTACCCATCAGTACAGCACAGATCTGTGTATCTTCGCTGATGTCTTTTGCTAATTTCTTACCTTCGCCCAGTAATTCCAGTGCTACGTTCTGGATTTTGCCCTGTCTCTGTTCTGCAAATACCCAGATGTGCTTGTAAGCAGAAAGGTCAACCTTTTCAGCTTCAGGAGCAGCTTCAATCGCATCGAAATTACATTTCGAAATACAAGCGTTACAATTTGTGCACTTTCCTTCGTCAACAACTGCCAGTCTGTCTACGATCTTCAGCGCGTCAAACGGACATGCTTTTGCGCAAAGGGAGCAACCTTTACATTTATCATTAATGATTTTAATAGCCATGATTATTCCTCCTTCAGATTAGATGATGTGCTTACCCTTCAGCTGGATCAGCAGGTTCTTTGCCTGTTCGTTTTCGGAGTCACCGTTAACGACCTGACCAGGAGCCTTCGGAGCCGGTGTGAAGGATCTGAATACGTTTGTAGGGGAAGCTTCCAGACCAACTTTAGTCAGGTCAACTTCAATGTCCTTTGCGTTCCAAACTTTGATATCTTTTTCTGCGAAGATACCAGCCATGTTCATGTATCTTGGCTCGTTCAGTTCTTTAATCGCAGTCAGCATGCAAGGTGTCTTGATGCCGATCAGTTCATAACCATCTTCCATCTGTCTCTTTACAGTGATGTCTTTCAGGTTATCAGCGATTTCGAACTCTTCCACATATGTAACCTGCGGCAGGTCTAACTTTTCAGCGATCTGCGGACCAACCTGTGCGGTATCTCCGTCAATTGCCTGACGGCCAGC
>CANBFZ010000147.1 GCA_947367725.1 uncultured Eubacterium sp. | reverse complement strand
GGTCTATGAGCCGGACGAATATATTTCACGCGTGTCCGGCTACAGTAATGAACCCGAAGGTGGCGCACGATGCAAAATCTGCTTTGAGATGCGTCTAGAAAAAACGGCACAGACTGCAAAACGCAAAGGATACGGGTTGTTTACAACGACCCTGTCGGTCAGTCCGCATAAAAACTACCCGCTGCTTTCTGCCATTGGAAAAGAATTGGAAGAAAAGTACGGCGTAGCATTCCTTGCGATTGATTTTAAGAAAAAAGCAGGATTTCCGAGAAGCATTCAGCTTTCCAAGGAATACGGACTTTACAGGCAGAATTACTGCGGCTGTGCATATTCAAAAAGATAATTCAATCCATTTGAGACAGGATAGATAGGAGAAAATAATATGTCACAATTAATTACACCGAAAAGTTATTCCCCGGTGATCAGTCCGCTGGAGACGCAGCGCGCAATCAAGAAAATTAAAGATTACTTTCAGCAGGAATTGGCTTATGGACTGAACCTGCGCAGAGTTTCAGCGCCGCTGTTTGTGTTTCCTGAGACAGGACTCAACGACAACCTCAACGGCGTAGAACGCAGAGTTTCTTTTAGTTTACTTGATTTAGACGAGAAAGAAGTAGAGGTGGTACAGTCTCTTGCCAAGTGGAAGAGAATGGCGCTGGGGAAATATGGAATCAAGCCGGGACATGGTATTTATACGGATATGAACGCCATCAGACGAGATGAAGAGTTGGATAACCTACATTCAATTTATGTGGATCAGTGGGACTGGGAAAAAGTGATTACCAAGGAACAGCGCTGCACGGCATATCTGCACGAGACGGTGACGACCATTTACAACGCAATGAAAAACCTGGGCGATTATGTAAACCGTTTATATAGAGATTTGCAGACAGAACTTCCAAACGAGATATACTTTATTACCAGTCAGGAACTTGCTGACATGTATCCGAACAAGACGCCAAAAGAAAGAGAAGATTTAATCTGTAAAGCGCATGGGGCAGTCTTTATTGAAAAAATCGGCGGTGTGCTCGCTTCTGGAGATAAGCATGACGGCAGATCGCCGGACTATGATGATTGGGAACTGAACGGCGATATCATTTTGTGGAACGATGTACTGGATCGAGCCTTTGAGATTTCTTCTATGGGGATTCGTGTAGATGCTGAGGCTATGGATCGCCAGCTCAAACTGGCAGAGGCAGAAGAGCGCAGAAGTCAAACGTTCCATCAGGCGATTTTAAATGATGAGCTGCCGTACTCCATCGGCGGTGGAATCGGGCAAAGCCGTCTCTGTATGTTTTTCCTGCGAAAAGCCCATATTGGAGAAGTGCAGGTTTCTGTATGGCCAGAAGACATGATTGCAGCGTGCAAAAAAGATAACATTTTCTTATTATAAAATGAAATATATCAACGTAATCATCGATCATAACAGTCGGCACACAGACACATACTATACATATGCAGCGCCGGAAGACGTTACAGTGGGAGATGTGGTGGAGGTTCCATTCAACAGGGGAAACAAACTGAAAACTGCTTACGTTTTTGCAGAGACAGCGGCGGTCTCTTTGCATTGTGCGCCTTCTCGGATTAAAGAAATTTCGGCAAAGAACCCAGATGTTTCTTTAAACAGGGAGATGATCGAAACTTGTATTTGGATGAAACAGCGGTACGGCATCAAATATCTGGATGCAATTCGCTGTTTTGTCCCCAGCGGAAAGCCTGCAAAAGCGGGAAAAGAGAAAGAACCCTATAAAGATGCAGAAGGTGAACGACAGGATATTCAACAGTTGACAGAAGAGCAAGCTGCGGCAGTTTCCATGATCTGCAGTGCTGTTTGTCGAAACCAACAGGAAAATTTTCTGATCCATGGCGTCACTGGAAGCGGCAAGACAGAAATCTATATGCAGGTGATTGCAAAAGTACTTGCGCAGGGAAAAACGGCGATCATGTTAGTGCCGGAAATCGCACTGACGAAACAGATCATAGACCGGTTTATCGCAAGATTTGGCAAAGAAACCATTGCGGTGCTGCATAGCAAACTGTCTAAACGGGAGCGCTTTGACGAGTGGATGCGGATTCGGAACGGAAAAGCCCAGATTGTCATTGGCGCCAGATTAGGCGTCTTTGCACCACTTACCAATATCGGTGTGATCATCATGGACGAAGAACATGAAGCGACGTATAAGTCGGATATGACACCCAAGTATGATACAGTAGATATTGCACTGAAGCGACTTATGCATTACCAGGGCGTCCTGGTTTTAGGCAGTGCAACCCCTTCGGTGGTTTCTTATCAGCGGGCGAAAGAAGGTATTTATCACCTGATTCGTTTAACACAGCGCTATAACAGCAGTCCGCTGCCTGCAATTGAACTTGTGGATATGCGGGAGGAACTCAAAGAAGGCAATCGAACCGTATTCAGTGAGCGGCTTTACAAGGAGATGGTACACACCCTGGAAAAAGGGCAGCAGATCATTTTGTTTTTAAATCGACGGGGCTATTCTACGTTTATTTCCTGCAGAGAATGCGGTGAGGTGATGGAATGTCCTACTTGCGGAATTTCTCTTACTTATCACAAGAAAGAAAATGCAGGTGTTTGCCATTACTGCGGCAGGCGGTTTCGAATTCCGGAAAGTTGTCCCAAGTGCGGCAGCAGATATATCAAGTTTTTCGGTTCAGGTACAGAGAAAGTCGAGGAATTTACTCGAGAACTTTTTCCAATGCATACCATTGGGCGGTTGGATCTTGATACAGCAAAGAACGGCAGAGAAATCAACCGCATCATTGGACAGTTTTCCAAAGGAAAAACCCAGATCCTCATCGGTACGCAGCTAGTAGCGAAAGGGCTGGATTTCAAAAATGTGGGACTGGTCGGTGTTGTCGCTGCCGATGTCAGCTTGCATATTCCGGATTACCGTTCCACAGAGCGAACCTTTCAGCTGGTGACCCAGGTTGCTGGCAGAGCTGGCAGAGGAAGCGAGCGGGGACTGGTCATTGTACAGTCCTATACACCGGATAATTTTGCACTGACCACAGCGGCAAACCACGATTATGAAAGTTTTTTCCAGATGGAAATCACGGTTCGCAATATGATGGACTATCCGCCTTTTTCCGATTTGATTTTGGTGGAGTTTACTGACGAGAAAGAAGAAACGGCTATGGCAGCGGCAGAAGACTGCAGAGCCTATCTTATACGCTGTGCCATAGAAGAAGACAGTAATATATTTGCACCGAAACCGTCGTATCATTTTAAAGGCAAGGACAGCTTCCGCTGCTTTATTCTGATTAAGTGTCCGAAAGGATTTAGAAATAAATATGTTTACTGTATCAGTCGGTTCAGTGAACATTTGAGAAACCATAAAAAAGATTGTGTGGTTACGATTGATGTGAACCCGTACAGCACGATTTAACTGTGAGTTAGAAGGAGAGTTTAGAAATGGCAATTCGAAACGTTGTACTAGAAGGAGATGAAATCCTCAGAAAACACTGTCGGGAAGTGTCTGAGGTAACAGACCGCATTCGTCAAACCCTTGCAGATATGGTGGAAACCATGCATGCGCAGATGGGATGTGGTCTTGCAGCGCCGCAGGTAGGGATTATGCGCAGAATGTTTGTTGCAGAACCGGAAGCAGGCGGTGAGGTATATTATATGATTAATCCGGAAATTTTAATGCAGGAGGGCAGCGTATCAGGAGATGAAGGCTGTCTCAGTTTGCCGGGACTTGTGGGAACCGTTGACAGACCAGAAAAAATCAGAATCAAAGCATTGGATCTTTACGGGAACGAACAGGTTTACGATTTTGAAGGCTGGGATGCAAGAGTGATGTGCCATGAAAACGATCATCTGGACGGCATCCTTTATACAGATAAAGCCGTCAACGTACGGGAACCTGCATACACAGAAGAGGTAGACGATTAATGAAAACAGTGTTTATGGGAACGCCGGACTTTTCTGTGCCGGTGCTGGAAGCAATTCTTGCAGCCGGTCACGAAGTAGGTTATGTGGTAACGCAGCCGGACAAAGCTAGAAACAGAGGCAAAAAAGTCCAGTTTACACCGGTCAAGGAAGCGGCACAGCGGCATGGGATTCCTGCTTTGCAGCCAGAAAAGATCAGAGTTGATGCCCAGGTAGTAGAGACCCTGCGGGATTATGCACCGGACGTGATCGTCGTAGTTGCATATGGACAGATTATTCAGAAAGAACTGCTGGACTTGCCTAAATACGGATGTATCAATGTGCATGCATCTCTACTTCCAAAGCTTCGTGGTGCATCGCCGATTCAGCATGCTATTTTGCAGGGAGAAACAGAAACCGGTGTGACCATCATGCAAATGGAAGAGGGGCTGGATACTGGTGATATGCTGCGCAAAGAAAGTCTTCCTATCGGAGATAAGAACGGACAGCAGCTGCATGACGCGCTTGCTGTGCTGGGGGCAAGGCTTCTGGTGGAGACTTTGCCGCAGCTGGAAGCTGGAACATTGAGACCAGAAAAACAGGATGACAGCCTTTCCAGTTATGCAGGCATGATTTCCAAAAAAGACGGTAAATTGGATTTCAAAAAGAGTCCTATCCAGCTCAGACGACAGATTAAAGCGTTTGATCCGTGGCCGGGCGCATTTTGCACCTGTCAGGGTCAGGTGATGAAGATCTGGCAGGCTGAGGTACTGTCTGCATCGGGCGCATCTGCAGAGGATGGCACTGTGCTTGCTGCAGGAGACGCGGGGATTGATATCGCTTGTGGCGGCGGTGTGCTGCGCGCATTGGAAATTCAGATGCCGGGAAAGAAGCGGGTATCTGTAAAAGATTATCTCAGAGGAAATCAGATTGAAATTGGGATGATTTTAGAATAACAAAGGGGGAGAGAATATGTTTCATTTTTACTATGGCAGTACGGGGCTGATGTTTTTGCTTCCAGCCATGTTGCTTGCGTTGTATGCGCAGGCAAAAGTCAAAGGTTCATTTAGAAGGTATTCCGCGGTGAGAAATCATCGGAATATGACAGGGGCAGAGGCTGCCAGAAGAGTGCTGGACAGCAACGGACTTCGTGATGTAGAAATTCGCCAGATCGGAGGCAGTCTCACAGACAATTATAATCCAAAGTCCAGAACTTTGAGCTTGTCACAAGATGTATACGGTGTGTCTTCTATTGCGGCCGTCAGTGTTGCCTGCCACGAGGCGGGGCATGCCATTCAGCATGCCAGAAGTTACGCACCGCTGAAAATCCGCAATGCGATTGTACCGGTGGTAAGCATTGCGTCCAGTTTCACGTGGATTCTGTTGATTGCAGGGTTGGGACTTTTGGCAAGTCAGAGCTATGAAATGTATGCAGTTGGAAATACGATTTTCAATATTGGAGTACTGGCCTTTGTTGCCGTTGTCGTGTTTCATTTGATTACACTACCGGTAGAGTTTGATGCC
>CANBFZ010000146.1 GCA_947367725.1 uncultured Eubacterium sp. | reverse complement strand
GCCGGAATAATATAAGATAATACCGCACAAACAAAAACAATTCCAATAAACAAAATGTATACGTGAGGCATCTTAAATTTCTTTTTCTCGTTCATTTCTTTTTCTCCTTTACCTTTTCATTGGTATATACGACAGAAAATCCATCGCCCTTTTTCTCACACAAAATGCTTTCTTCCTCCAGATACTGATGCCCTTTGCCGACGCCTTTTTCTCCATCCGATATAGATTCCTTTTCTATCACCGTACGGAGCACTTCTGCAGTCTCTCTGAGCTTTGCTGCAGGTGCAATAAAATCGTTATGGGAGCAGTAAAGCTGCACATCTTCTGGAATCTCTCTGCTGAGTCTATCCATTGTCTGCCAATACATAGATATGTCCGAACAGCCAAACTGCTCACAATGAAAGTGTGCGTACAATGCACCCATATAGAACATATCTCCTGTAAAAAGAATTTTATTATCTTCATCATACAGCATAAGAGAATCAAAACTGTGCCCCGGTGTATGCAGAACGCGCAGTTTGCGATTTCCTAAATCAAAGATGTGCCCCTCCTTGACAGCTTTTACCTGATACGGCAGCACTACATATTGATCCGGTGCAAAACCTTGCGGATAGCCGCCTTTAAACATATCTTCATCCATCTGCGCACCTACATCTGCACAAGTCAGTCCTCTTTTTGCAATCCCAGACACATAAGAATCCACACAACTGTTAACTGGTTCAAAAATATGATTGCTTCCAATATGATCAAAGTGAAAATGACTATTTACAGCAATCATTTCCCCTTGATAAAGCTCATCAATCAGCGGCTTTACAGGAACGATTCCCATACCGGTATCAAATAATACCGCCCTGTCTGTTCCTACAATCAGAAAGAAATTCACCTCCTGAAAGTGCCGCGGCTCCGCAATCGCATACACGTTCTTAGGCAGGCGATAAACCTCATACCAGTCTCCATCATTTTTTACATCCATGCTCTCGTATTTCTCGTAATATGCCCGCCTGGGCATATCTTTCCACTTCATGCTATGATCTCCTTTCGCTGGTTTACGATATCGTTACTATAATATAAAGCAAATTCCGTGCCAAACAAAAAGTCAGTATTTTCAGCCATAATCTTGAGATATCCGTTTACTTTCGTATCAATTTTCTTTATAATAGTAATATATTTTTTTACTCTCAATCGAATCGGAGGTTACTGATATGCGTTACGAAGAAATCGCTCGTTCTGTCTTTCAAATGCAGAATTTTTTCGATGAACTTACCATTTTTGATACAGATTGTATCTGCAGATATTGTGAAATCACCAATCCAGATACTTACAGTTTTACTGCCGACGAAATCATCGGCAAACATCTCTTTGAAATTTTCCCATCTGCCAGCGAAGAAAATAGCGAAGTATACAGTGTTGTAAAGACAGGTCAACCGATCATTGGCTATGAAGAAAACGGTATCACCTATAAAGGCGACCACGTAAAAGGCTATAGCAGCGTATTTCCGCTATATCATAAGAAAAAACTCATTGGCGCTGCGCTGGCACTTAAATTTATCGGCAACGAATACAAACGCGAATATATCAGCGTACAGGATTTTTCCAGCAGGCGAAGCAAAGGCGCCGAAAACTACACAATCGATGATATTATTACCATCGACCCGGATATGAAAAAGCTAAAACAGAAGATTATAAAAGTACGTAATATGGATTCATCCGTGCTGATTGAAGGCAGCACCGGTACAGGCAAGGAACTAGTTGCACAAGCTTTGCACTACTCCAGCAACCGTGCACCCATGCCCTTTATCTCCCTGAACTGTTCTGCAATCCCTACCAACCTCCTAGAAAGCACCCTATTTGGCACAGAAAAGGGTAGCTACACCGGCGCTATTTCCCGAAAAGGACTCATCGAGCTTGCAGATCAGGGCACGCTGTTTCTCGACGAAATCAACTCCCTAGATATTGCGCTGCAGTCAAAACTATTAAAAGCCATCGAAGAAAAATCGGTGCTTCATCTTGGCGGCCATCAGCCAATCCATGTCGATGTTCGCATCATTGCTGCCATCAACGAGGCGCCCTTTGCGGCAATTGCAGCAGGACGTCTGCGCAGCGATCTGTTTTATAGACTCAATGTCATTACTTTCAAACTGCCCCAATTAAAAGACCGTCAGGGGGATCTCGACCATCTGACGGCGTTCTATATTGACCAGTTCAATAAAAAATTTAACAAAAATATCCGTGCTCTTGCGGAAGATGCTTTACAGCTTTTCCATGCACACGACTGGCCCGGCAACGTTCGTGAACTGCGCAATATGCTGGAAGGCGCCTTTGCTATCGCAGACAGTGCTTTTATCACTGCGGATGACTTGCCCTCCTATATGCAGCCCCGTCCAAACGAAACGCCTGTGCCTGACAGCGAAACTTCTGCGCCCTATCAAGCACAGCTAGCTGCCTTTGAACGTCAGCTTCTGCAAAAAACAATGTCTAATTATCCGACCAAAACCGAAGCCGCCAAAGCGTTGGGAATGACAAAACAGGCACTCAACTACAAGCTGACCAGTCTGGGTTTGAAATAAATCCTCAGCCCATTAACGTCAGCAGCACTGGTATCATCGGTAGTGACAGCAAAGTTGTCAGAATCACGCCGGCAGACGCCAATTCTTCTTTATAGCCCTGTTCCGTACAACCCATAGAAACCATTGCCGCAACAGGCATCCCCAGAGAAATGACCGCAGCGCCTCGAAGGACTCCATCAAAACCGAGGAAAGTCATCACAACGTAAACCACCGCGGGAAAGAGTAAGAGACGAATGGCAGCAACCAAATACAGCTTCCTATCACAGGAAAAAACACTTTTGATAGAATAGGTACCAATGCCTGCGCCAATGACCACCATGGAAAGCGGAGATGCCATTTCTCCAATGAAATTGCAAACCTCCGCTGCACCGTCGGGCAGCTTCACACCGCCAAAGAACATAACAAGCGCCAAAAGAGAAGCGACTGTACCGGGGTTCAAAAGTTCCTGCACAGAGAGTTTTCCCTTTGTCGTACCAGCGCCTTTGCAAATCTGCCATCTAGCATAAGTATAGTATAAAATGTCAAATCCCAGATGAAAAATACTCAGTTGAAAAATACAGCCACTGCCGTAAAGAGACGCTGTCACAGGATATCCCATATACATCGTATTTCCAAAGATATAAAACTGTTCATAGACAGGTCTGTCTTCCTTTGGAATTCTTGTCAGCACATTGATTCCCTTTGCAATAAACGGAAGCAGACAGTAAAAAACACCGCCGACCAGAACAAATCGAATCAAAAGTCCTTTGCCCATGGCGCCGTCCGCCTCACTGAGAGAAGTAAGAATCACCAGCGGCAGACAAACATCGATGACAAAGGTGCAAAGCTTTTGATTGACCTCTTTGGTAAATATCTCTTTTTTGTTCAAATAATAGCCGACCGCAAGCGCCAGCAGCAGTTTGCAAACAGTAACGATAATCATAAATGCTCCCTTATTGTATCTTCTTTTTCAGTATCGCTGCATAAGCAGCAGGCGCTTTTCATTCTATCACCGAATGTGAAGAATTGCAAAATAATTTTGCACTGCGAAAAGGTTCTTTATGGTGAAAGCATCTGGCAAATGCCAAAAGGCTTGTATTGATTACTATAATTCGTTTCAATTTCTACGAAATATTCGTGAACAAATGTTTACTTTTTGTTCGTTTTATGTTATACTACGAACAAAGCACAGTCGTTGCAAAATAAGGAGGGCATTATGAACCAGTTGAAGGAACGCGAACAGAAGATTTTAGATTTTATGAAAGACGAAATCCGAACCAAAGGCTACCCTCCAACCGTCAGAGAAATCTGCAGCGCACTGCAGATCAAGTCCACATCTACTGCACATAAGGATATCGCCAGCCTGGTCAAACAGGGTTATCTCAAGAAAGACCCATCCAAACCACGGGCACTGATGGTAGTAGATATGGAACGGGAAACGGTGGATTCTGACTTTACCACAGCGCCTTCCTACGCGGAAGACTTCCACAGAGAAGACATCATCGATGTGCCTGTCGTCGGTCGCGTCGCCGCTGGCATTCCAATTTTAGCCGAACAGAATATCGAAGAAACATTCCCGATTCCCGCCCAGTATGCCAAAGGCTCCAACTTCATGCTCAGAGTCTGCGGCGAAAGTATGATCAACGTCGGCATCATGGATGGAGATTTGATTCTAGTAGAACAGCAGAATACTGCCAGAAACGGCGAAATCGTCGTTGCCATGATTGACGGATTCGAAAGTGAGGCTACAGTCAAGACATTCTATCGGGAAAACGGTCACGTCAGACTTCAGCCGGAGAATGACACCATGAGCCCAATCATCGTCCAGGACGTTAAGGTGCTGGGCAAAGTCAAAGGCGTATTCAGATATTTTAGCTAATCTATCAGAAACCAAACAGCCACGCATCCAAAATGCGCGGCTGTTTTTATATATCAATATTTTTCAGTTAGGCAAAACTCTATCGCACCAGCAAACGTTGGATTCCCTGATCCAGTCCGTCCAGCGTCAATTCAAACATAGGAAACACCTGTCTGATCATTTGAATGGTCTTGCTGCCGTAGGTTCTATCCCACCACGCTTCTTTGATGGGATTGAGCCAGATACATTTTTTATACCGCTGTCTGAACTTCTGCAGCCAGAGAATCCCCGGCTCTTCGTTATACATGCTCCAATCATTGTTACCGCCTCTTGCCATCAGTTCATACGGTGACATGGCCGCATCGCCAACCAAAATCACTTTATAATCGCTGTCCAGATTGCCGAAAACCCAGTCGGTTTCCACCCATTCTCCATGCTGACACCGAGGACTTGTATAAAGATAGTCATAGATACAATTATGAAAATAATAAATTTTTAAATCCTTCAAATGGGTCGACTGATGCACTGCCTGAAAGAGCTGATTACATAAATTAGCATAAGGCGCCATAGAACCGCCGCCATCCATCAGCAATAAAAGTTTCACTGTATTTTTTCTCGGCTTCTCATAGACCAGTTTCAAAAGTCCTGCGTTGTTGCAGGTCGCGTCAATGGTTCCATCCACATCCAATTCCGTCTTTGCCGTATCCACTCTGGTGGAAAACTGACGCAGCTTACGCAGTGCCATCTGAAACTGTCTGGTATCTAGGGACTGATCCTGTCTAAAATCACGGAAATTTCTCTCCCCTGCGACTTTCACTGCCGTTTTGTGCCGGCTGAATCCACCCACGCGGATTCCCGCTGGGTTATAACCTCCATGACCCATGGCAGAAGTGCCGCCGGTTCCAATCCAGTAGTTTCCTCCGTCATGCTTTTCTGTCTGCTCGGCAAGTCTTTCTCGAAACATCTCCATCAGCTTGTCAAAATCATATTCTTTCGCCCAGGCAGGTCTATCCAATAAGTCCCGCTCTCTTTCATCCGTATGC
>CANBFZ010000145.1 GCA_947367725.1 uncultured Eubacterium sp. | reverse complement strand
ACGAATCGTTCAATGCCGATGTACTGATTGATGCAACCGGCAGTATTGTATGTCCTGGCTTTATCGATATTCACATGCACGAAGATGATTACGATCCAGAGACGGACACCATTGGGTGCAGCATGGCGAAATCTGCGCTGCACATGGGCGTTACACTGGATATCGGCGGGAACTGCGGGCAGAACGTCTTTGATCCTGCGCATTACTTAGCATGCATAGACCGAGACGGCGCCCCCGTTCATCTGGGTCTGCTTGTCGGCCATACATATCTGCGCAGTCAGCTCCCAAATCATAATAAATATCAGCCCATCGACCAGGTCGCACTGAAAAAGATCACTGCGGCCTGCGCAGAACTTCTGGCATGCGGCTGTCTGGGCGTATCGTTCGGCGTAAAATATGTGCCTGGCACGACCATGGAAGAAATGCTGGCACTGGCGGCACTCTGCCGAAACGGCGACAAACTGGTTGCTGCACACGTTCGTCAGGATCTAGACGAAGTCTTTCCTGCCGCAGACGAACTGGCTGCCATCGGCGAAAAAGCTGGCGTTCGAGTCCAATTTTCCCATATCGGCAGCATGGGCGGTTACGGTCAGATGCCGCGCCTGCTCAAACAGATCAAAGATTACCGCGCCAAAGGCATCGATATGCTCTGTGACTGTTATCCATACAGTGCATTCAGTACGGGGATCGGTGAAACGACTTACGACGACGGCTTTCTCGATCGGTATCAAGCGAACTATGACAGAATCTTAATTGCCAGCGGTCCCTATGCCGGCAAACGCTGCACCAAAGAAATATTTGATACCCTGAGATCTACTGCACCGGATACCGCCACAGTTGGCTATTTTATGAACGATACCGATATTGAAACGGCGCTATGTTCCCCGCTTGTTATGCTAGGCAGCGATGGCGTCAGAACTGGCGGTATGGGGCATCCCCGTGCCTCTGGTTCCTTTGCCCGTTTTATTGCAGACTACATCCGCCCTGGAAAAATCGGTCTTGCAGAAGGAATCAGCAAAATGACTACTATGACGGCAAACCGTCTGCATCTGCCTAATAAGGGGAATTTCCTGCCGGGCAGCGACGCCGATATCACGATCTTTGATTTGGAACAAGTAAACGATTGCGCCACCTATGAAAATGGTCAAATACCGGCGCAGGGCTTTAAATTTGTATTGCTGGGTGGAGAAATCGCACTGCAAGATGATCAAATCGTAAATTGCCGATTAGGAAAATCCGTCAGAAAATAGCTTATCTGCAAATTCTTTAGCGAAAAATATTGCCCATGATAAAAGCGGCACCGCAAACGCGGTGCCGCCCATTTTTTGATTATATTTACAGGTTGTACTTGTTCTTGAACTTTTCAACACGTCCACCACGGTTGATGAACTTCTGCTGTCCTGTAAAGAACGGATGACATGCTGAGCAAACGTCAAGTCTCATTTCTTCTTTTACGGATTTCGTAATAAAAGAATTACCACATGCGCAAGTTACTTTACATTCCTTATAATCAGGATGGATTCCTTCCTTCATGTTTTTACCTCTTTCCTGCTCAGGCAATGCCCGTGCATAAATTTTCTGCATCTGTCACAGCTTCTTTACTATATCATATTCCGCTGCAGCAGACAAGAGATTTTTGCCGTGTCAGAACTTATTTCAGTTCAATCTTAGCGCCAACTTCTTCCAGCTGGGTTTTGATTGCTTCTGCTTCAGCTTTGTCAACGCCTTCTTTGATGTTGGAAGGAGCGCCGTCAACGACTTCTTTCGCTTCTTTCAGACCCAGACCGGTAATTTCTCTAACAGCCTTGATTACCTTAATCTTTTCTGCGCCAACTTCTGCCAGAACAACAGTGAATTCAGACTGTTCTTCTTCAGCTGCACCGCCTGCTGCTGCACCTGCAACTGCTACTGGAGCTGCTGCGGATACGCCAAATTCTTCTTCGCAAGCTTTTACTAATTCGTTTAATTCTAAAACGGACATCGCTTTAATCGCTTCAATGATCTGTTCTTTATTCATTTTCTTTTCTCCTTATTATTTATTTCGATTTTTTAATTTTTCACTTCGACACCCGATTGTGCCGAAACGCTGCATCAAACCAGCTTATGCTTCTTTTTCTTCAGCAATGGCAGCCAATGTTCTAACGAACTTGCTGACTGGTGACTGAATGCTGCCCATAAACTTAGCAATGAGCACATCTCTGGATGGAATGTCTGCAATCTGCTCGATACCTGCTTTATCATAGTAAGTACCTTCTACCACACCTGCTTTGAATTCCATTTTCTTGTATTCTTTAATCAAACCGTTCAGTGCTCTTGCCGGTGCTGTCGCATCTTCTGTGCTGATTGCCAGTGCGCTCGGTCCATCGAGTACTTCTGCAAGAGGCGCATAATCAGTACCTTCGATTGCTCTTTTGATTAAAGTGTTTTTGTAAACGGTATAATCAACGTTTGCTTCGCGAAGCTTTTTTCTCATCGCATCTGCTTCTGCTACATTGATGCCCATGTAGTCGATTACGACTGCGGACTGCGCGCTTTCAAGCTTTGCTTTGATTTCGTCAATAATTACCTGTTTTTGCTGTTTTGCTTCTACTGACATACTTTCTGTTCTCCTTTCCGGAATTGCCCAGTGCAATTCTCAGGGTTATGGTACGCAATAAATAAAAGGAACCCTGTCGCGCAGACAGGGTCAATATCTATATATTGTACCTCGGCGGGAAATTAAGCCTTAAAAGACACCCGCTGTCTACGGTTAAATCTCAAATTTTATTTTTGATTAGCCAATCAGTGCTGGATTTACTTTCACTCCAGGACCCATTGTCGCTGCAACAGTAACGCTTCTCAGATACTGACCTTTTGCAGTAGCCGGTTTCGCCTTTACGATTGCTTCCATCAGCGCCTTGAAGTTTTCTTCTAACTTTTCAGGACCAAATGAGCTCTTTCCGATTGGTGTATGGATGATGTTCTGCTTATCCAGACGATATTCAACTTTACCAGCCTTAATCTCTGCCAATGCTTTCTCAAGATCCATTGTTACTGTACCTGATTTCGGGTTCGGCATTAAACCTTTCGGTCCCAGGATTTTACCTAATCTACCAACAACACCCATCATGTCAGGTGTAGCAACCACTACGTCGAAATCAAACCAGTTTTCAGTCTGAATTTTCTGTGCCAGCTCTTCAGCACCAACGTAGTCTGCGCCAGCCTTTTCTGCTTCTTCTGCTTTCGGGCCTTTGGCGAATACTAATACTTTTACGCTTTTACCAGTTCCGTTCGGGAGCACGATTGCGCCTCTAACCTGCTGGTCAGCATGTCTTCCGTCTACGCCCAGTTTTACGTGCACTTCTACTGTCTCGTCAAACTTTGCTCTGGAAGTTTCGCAAGCGAGTTTCATTGCTTCGCTTACTTCGTGCAGCTTTGCTTTTTCAAATTTCGCAGCTGCTTCTTTGTAACCTTTGCCTCTTTTTGGCATATCTTTACCTCCTCGTGGTACTAACAACCGCTGCTCGTCTTTTGTAAAAAAATCCTTCGCAGTATGACTTGTCTTTTTCTATACAAGTCTCGGTCTCCCATCTCATTAGCCTTCTACAACGATTCCCATACTTCTTGCAGTGCCCTTGATCATGTCTGTTGCTGCTTCAAGAGTGGCTGCATTCAGGTCAGGCATCTTTGTCTTTGCGATTTCTTCAACCTGTGCATAAGTCAATGTAGCAACCTTTTTCTTGTTAGGTTCTCCGGATGCTGCATCGAGTCCTGCTGCTTTCTTCAGTAATACTGCTGCCGGCGGTGTCTTCGTCACAAATGTGAAAGATCTGTCCGCATATACAGTGATCACAACAGGAATAATCATACCCGGCTGATCCTGTGTTCTGGCATTAAACTGTTTACAGAAGTCCATGATATTCACGCCCTTCTGACCCAGTGCAGGTCCTACTGGAGGTGCTGGAGTCGCATTACCGGCTGCAATCTGAAGTTTGATATAACCTTCAACTTTTTTAGCCATTTTTTTCTCCTTTCTCTACAGTATATACTATAGTTTGTCTACCTGTCCGAACTCAAGTTCAACAGGTGTATCTCTACCGAACATAGAAACTTTGACAGTCAGTACTTGTTTCTCTTTGTTGATTTCCATTACTTCACCCATGAAGCTTTCGAAAGGTCCATTGATCACACGTACTGTATCGCCCGTTTCGACATCCAGATCGATGTAAACTTTTTCGATTCCCATTCTGGCGACTTCTTCGTCAGTGAGTGGAATCGGGTCGGAGCCATGACCTACGAACCCGGTAACACCCTGTGTATTTCTCACAAGGTACCAGGACTCATTGGTAACAATCATCTTTATAATTACATAACCCGGAAACATTTTCCTGGTTTTAATCTTACGTTGGCCGTCTTTGATTTCGACTCTGTCTTCTGTCGGCACGATGATGTCTATAATTAAATCCTGCATCCCGCGGTTTTCAACCATCTTTTCGATATTCACTTTTACCTTGTTTTCATGCCCCGAATAGGTATGCACCACATACCACTTGGCCTGGCCGTCTCCTCTAATACCTTCTCCCATCAATGGGGAAGCGACATTGTTGCTTTCAATATCAGACATACTTCGTACCTTCTTCTCTAAATTAGTTTAGGGTAATTCCCAGAACCGCTCTCAGAGCAGCTAATACACCTGTATCAATTAGCCAGAATCCCAGTGCGAAAACAGCACACGTTGCGATTACGACGCCTGTGAAAGTGCCCAGTTCCTTCTTGGTAGGCCATACAACCTTGCCCATCTCCAGCTTAATGCCCTTGAAATAATCTTTGGCACTGCCTTTCTTGGCTTTCGCTGCAGCTTTCTTAACTTGGTCTTTGTTTGCCATGATAAATTCTCCTTATTTAGTCTCTTTGTGAAGAGTCTCTTTCTTGCAGAATTTGCAATACTTCTTTAATTCGATACGATCTGGATCGTTCTTCTTATTTTTCATGGTATTGTAGTTTCTCTGCTTGCACTCTGTGCATGCTAATGTAACTTTAACTCTCATGTCGATTGTCCTCCGTTTTAACTCAAAATTCAGAGCCAGTCTTATCCGGCTCTGTTACGAATAATCATAAAGTTGCCTATTAAGTGTATCAAAGTAGACTGTCAATGTCAATGTTTTTTTGCATTTCTTTCAAAAATATCCCTTACTTTTCTTTTTCTTGCGCGCCGGTCTGGCGGATTTTATTCTTCGTCTCCCGCACGTCAGCCATGTGAAGCGTTCCTGAAAGATTGGCGCTGACAAAATATCAACAAAACACAGGATTTTGTCAGTAAATCAGCAAATACGCCATCCTCTCGCAGCCGAAATCCTGACAATACTGCCACAATCAAAAAAAATTGTCAGCTTTGTCAGGATTTTTCGCGAAAATGCTGACAGAACTGACAAAAATCCGTGGAACTGTCAGTATTGTCAGCATCCAAGCAG
>CANBFZ010000144.1 GCA_947367725.1 uncultured Eubacterium sp. | reverse complement strand
CCTTGGATATTCTCATCCTGTAGAAATGAAAGACCCTGAAGGAATTACAACGGAAGTGCCTGATGCGACAACTGTAATCGTAAAAGGCATCGATAAAGCAGCTATCGGAAACTATGCGGCAAACATCAGAGCTTGGAGAATGCCTGAACCGTACAAAGGAAAAGGTATCAAGTACGAAGACGAAGTCATCCGCAGAAAAGAAGGAAAAGCTGGAGCTAAATAAAGGAAGGAGTGAAGAAAAATGGCAAAAGATAGCAGAAACGACAGACGTGTTAAGAGACACGACAGAGTCAGAAAGAATTTATCCGGAACTCCTGAGAAGCCTAGACTTTGCGTTTTCAGATCGAATAAGAACATTTCTTGTCAGATTATCGATGACGTAAACAAAGTTACTTTAGCTTCTGCATCTTCCCTTGACAAAGACCTGAAAGCCGAAATCGGTTACGGTGGAAACAAGGAAGCTGCAAAGAAAGTCGGCGAAGCCATCGCAAAGAGAGCACTGGCAAAGGGAATTGAAGTTGTTGCTTTTGACAGAGGCGGATTCCTTTATCACGGAAGAGTGAAGGAACTGGCTGAAGGCGCTCGTGAAGGCGGATTAAAATTCTAACAGGAGGAGATAAGGAATGCGTAATATCATTGATGCATCCAAGCTGGACTTAAAAGAAACTATCGTAAACATCAGACGTGTCGCAAAGACTGTTAAGGGCGGTAGAAACATGAGATTCAGCGTAACTGTCGTAGTCGGTGACGGCAACGGCTATGTAGGCGTTGGACTTGGCAAAGCGCAGGAAATTCCTGAGGCGGTAAGAAAAGCAACAGAAGATGCAAAGAAGAATTTAATATATGTTCCTACAGTTGGAACAACTATCCCACACAGAAATATCGGTATTTTCGGCGCAGGCAGAGTACTTCTGATGCCTGCTGCACAGGGTACTGGTGTTATCGCAGGTTCCTCTGTACGTACTGTACTGGAAGCTGCAGGTATCAAAGACGTAAGAGCGAAGTCCATCGGCTCCAGCAACACTGGAAACATGGCTTATGCAACTTTGGAAGGTCTGAAGAATCTGATGACTGTAGAAAAAGTTGCGAAGCTGAGAGGCAAAGCGCCGGAAGAAATTTTAGGATAAGGAGGAACGTTTCATGGCTATGTTAAAAATTACATTGACAAAGAGCACCATTGGCGCTTCCCCTAAACAGAAGAAGGTTGTTGAAGCGTTAGGGCTGAAGAAGATGCATAGAAGTGTCGAATTAGCTGACACACCTGCAACTCGCGGTGCTGTAGCAAAAGTAGCACATCTTGTTACTGTAGAAGAACTGTAAGATAAGGGGGTGCAAGGTATAATGAAACTGCATGAATTAAGAGCGGCAGAAGGTTCCACGAAAAACCGCAAAAGAAGAGGCCGTGGTACTGCGACCGGACAGGGTAAAACTGGCGGCAGAGGTATGAACGGTCAGAAATCCAGAAGCGGTGGCGGAGTCAGACTTGGCTTCGAAGGTGGTCAGATGCCACTTTACAGACGTCTTCCAAAGAGAGGTTTCACCAATGTCTTTGGAACAGAGTATACAATCGTTAATGTAGAAGATTTAAATAGATTTGAAGCAGGTACTGAGGTTACACCGCAGCTGCTGGCAGAAACCGGCATGGTTAAGCAGGTGAAAGACGGCATTAAAATTCTGGGTGGCGGAACGCTGAACAACGGTATCACAGTAAAAGCACACAAATTTACAAAATCTGCAATTGAAAAAATCGAAGCTGCTGGAGGAAAGGCAGAGGTGATTTAAGATGGAGATGCTTAAAACTATTTCACAGGCATTTAAAGTCGCTGAAATAAGAAGCAAAATGATTTTCACTCTGCTGATGCTGGTGGTTTTCAGAATCGGTTCTAATATTCCGGTTCCGGGCATCAACAGAGGCATGCTGTCACAGATGTTTACCGGAGAAACAGGTCTGTTCGACTTGTTCGACCTGTTTTCCGGCGGTTCTTTCAGCCAGTTCACGATTTTTGCTTTAAGTATTACACCATATATTACGGCTTCCATCATTATCCAGCTTTTGACTATGGCTTTCCCTTATTTTGAAAGACTGGCAAAAGAAGGACAGGAAGGAAGAAAGAAGATGGCGCAGATTACACGCTATCTGACCATTGTGCTTGCATTGATTCAGGCGCTGGGTCTGACAGTAGGTCTCTTTAAAAGAGCCATTGCGGATCAGTCCTGGTTCTCCTTTGCGGTGATCATTCTGGTGCTGACCGCAGGAACAGCATTCCTGATGTGGCTGGGCGAGCAGATCAACGAAAGAGGAATCGGAAACGGAATTTCTCTGATCATCTTCGGCGGCATCGTAGCAAGAATTCCAAGCGGACTTCGCAGTCTGTGGACCCAGTACAGTGATGGAGCGCTTTCCATCGTTACACTGTTGGTATTCGCAGTCTTCGCAGTCGTAGTAATTCTGGGCGTAATCGAAGTGCAGCAGGGTACCAGAAGAATTCCGGTACAGTATGCGAAGAGAGTGGTTGGCAGAAAGATGTACGGTGGACAGTCCACCCACATTCCGCTCAAAGTTAACCAGGCGGGTGTCATTCCTGTAATCTTTGCACTGTCCATTCTGCAGTTCCCGCTGACCATCACTTACTTTTTCCCAGGCACAGCCTTTACAGAGTTTGTAACGAAGTGGCTGTCACCTGCAGGAAATCCAGGTGTATGGGTATACGCAGTCTTCAATGTACTGTTGATTATTTTCTTCAATTATTTCTACACAGCGGTTACATTTAATCCGGTAGAAGTAGCGCAGAACATGAAAGCAAACGGCGGATTTATTCCGGGCATCAGACCGGGAAAAGCTACAGTGGAATATCTGAGCAAAGTTATGTCAAGACTTTCTTTTGTAGGTGCGATTTTCCTGGCAGCGATCGCAACGCTGCCAACCATCTTAGGCGTAATGGTGCCTGCACTGAAGGGAATGCATTTCGGTGGAACCTCTCTGTTGATTGCAGTAGGTGTTGCACTTGATACAATGAAACAGTTGGAAAACCAGATGGTGATGAGAAACTATCAGGGATTCCTGAAATAAGAGGAGATGAGCAAATGCTGAGAACAGTATTGTTAGGCCCTCCGGGCGCCGGAAAGGGCACACAAGCCGTAAAAATTGTGGAGAAATACAACATTCCGCATATTTCAACGGGCGACATTTTCAGAGAAAACATCAAGAACGGTACAGAGCTTGGAAAGAAAGCAAAGGAATACATGGACAAAGGCGAGTTAGTGCCGGATGACCTGGTCATTGACCTGGCTACCGATAGACTCCTTGCCGATGACTGCAAGAATGGATTCCTTCTGGATGGATTTCCGAGAACTGTGTATCAGGCAGAAAAGCTGGACGCTTTTTTAGAAGCGCACGGTCAGAAACTTGATACTGTGATTGATATCGAAGTGGAAAAGGACGAACTGATTACAAGATTAACAGGAAGAAGAGTCTGCAAGGCTTGCGGCGCATCTTTCCATGTTGTAAACATTCCTCCTAAAAAAGAAGGCATTTGTGATCTCTGCGGCGGCGAGTTGTTCCAGAGAGATGATGATACCGTAGAGACTGTTGAAAACAGAATTACTGTTTATAATCAGCAGACCATGCCGCTTGTAGATTATTACAAGAAGGCAGGCAATATTGTCACTGTTGACGGAGCACTTCCGCTTGACACTGTATTTGCTGAAATTGTAAAAGCTTTAGGTGAATAGTATGATCATCATCAAATCCAAACAGGAAATTGATATCATGCGCGAGTCCGGAAAAGTCACGGGGTATATCCTTCATAGCCTGGAAGATTTTATTAAACCGGGGATGTCTACCATGGAGGTAGACCGCTATGTAGAGGAAACCATTCGTAAGCACAAAATGATTCCTTCATTTAAGGGTTACGGTGGCTTCCCGGGCAGCGCGTGCGTGTCCATCAACGAAGAAGTTGTGCACGGTATTCCTGATCAGAAGCGAATCATGCAGGAGGGCGATATCGTCAGCGTAGATGTAGGCTCTACTTATAAAGGGTATGTCAGCGATGCGGCGAGAACCTATGCCATCGGCAGTGTAGCGCCAGAGGCACAGCGTTTGATTGATGTCACCAGAGAAAGTTTCTTTGCGGGAATCAAGTTTGCGCGAGCAGGAAACAGACTGTCCGATATCTCTCATGCCATTCAGGTATGCGCAGAGAGCGCAGGATTTTCTGTCATTCGCGACTTTGTAGGACACGGCGTCGGTAGGGATATGCACGAAGATCCACAGATTCCGAACTATGGAAAGCCAGGAAAAGGTCCGAGACTGGTCAGCGGCATGGTCTTTGCTATTGAGCCGATGATTTGTCAGGGTGGCTATGAAGTGGATACGCTGCAAAATGACTGGACTGTCGTTACAGCAGACGGCAAACTGGCGGCGCATTACGAAAATACTGTTGTTATCAATGATGGTGAGCCGGAACTGCTTACCTTATAGTAAAGAGAGAGGTGTATTAAATGGCGAAGAAAGACGTCATCGAAGCAGTCGGAACTGTTGTGGATGCACAGCCAAACGCAATGTTCAAGGTAAAACTTGAAAACGGTTTCGAAGTACTCGCACACATTTCAGGAAAAATCAGAATGAATTATATCAGAATTCTGCCGGGCGATAAGGTGAAAGTGGAACTTTCCCCGTATGATTTAACCCGCGGTAGAATCATCTGGAGAGACAAGTAGCGAGCCTTCCATCTTGACGGCTTTGCCGCAAGGTTGGCTCGATATCATTCCCTCGGCTTACGTCCTGGGAATTATAGAAAATCTCGATTATATTGGACCTGCGGTCCGGCAGCGTTGCTGTATGGAAGATTTTATGTAATTTTCTCGGCTTCGCTCGAAAATTATAGTCAAGACTAAACAGAATGGAGGAATTAAAATGAAAGTTAGAGCTTCCGTAAAACCAATCTGTGAAAAGTGCAAGGTAATTAAAAGAAACGGACGGGTCATGGTGATCTGTGAAAATCCGAAGCACAAGCAGAGACAAGGTTAATTGAATTCGTTCAATCTCCTGCGAGGACCAGGACCGCAGGAAAGATAAATTTATTGTTATGAGAACCCCTGTCTGTATCACCCCTGGAAGGTGACGGAAGATAGGAGAAGGAGGAAACGTATGGCTCGTATAGCCGGTGTCGACTTACCAAGAGACAAAAGAGTAGAAATTGGTTTAACTTACATTTACGGTATCGGAAGAAAAACCTCAAATGTAATCCTTGAAAAAGCAGGCGTAAACCCTGACACAAGAGTAAAAGACCTGACAGAAGATGAAGCTGGTAAAATCAGAAAAATCATCGACGAAGAATATCTGGTAGAAGGTGATCTGAGAAGAGAAGTTTCTCTGAACATTAAGAGACTGATGGAAATCGGCAGCTACAGAGGAATCAGACACAGAAGAGGTCTGCCTGTTAGAGGTCAG
>CANBFZ010000143.1 GCA_947367725.1 uncultured Eubacterium sp. | reverse complement strand
TTCCGTGGTATTGCTAAGTACATAAGAATAGACTGCACACCGTTTGCCGCTGACGGTCTGTACAGGGCCTGAACCGCCCCCTGCCGTGGCGTCTCTATGCAGATCAATAATACACTCAATCGAAGGATACTGTTTCAAGAGGGCTTTTACAGTCTCAAAACTTCTGGAATATGACTCGTTATAAGACGGATGGTCATGCAGGGTCTTGTCATGCACGACACCGATCCCTCGTTCTTCCAGCACTTCTTCCAGCACATCGCCAGCATCCCGCACAGTATTTTCTTCTTTGGTCGTATGGTAATTGCCAGAAGATGCCGGCAAATAGCTTTCCGTAGCATGGGTATGATAAATCAGCACCTTTGGCGCACCGTTATCTTTTTTCACTTTTTTTGTAGTTTTCTTTTGATTGCTGTCTGCTTTTGTCTCTTCTCCTGTTTTTGTCGGCGCTGTTGCAGTCAGATTGTCATCTTCTGTCTCATCTGTTTCCGCAATGAGTTCCATACAAGGCAGACTGCTCCCAAGACACATGGCAGTCAGCTTATCACCATTGCCATCTCCCTGCCAGACGATAGCATCGCCTGTCATTTTTATAAAAAAACCTGCAACAGAAACGACATAGATCAACGCAAAAAAAAGCATCCAGTTTTTTTCTCTCATCGCTTTCCCTCTCCCTGCTTATCTTACGAAAGTATTCCTGCAGGCAGAAGCATTCCTCAAGTCCCTTTGCAGGCATACACTCTAAGAATATATGCCAGGATGCAGGGTAATATTAATGGCTTTTGCAATAATCTCTGAAAAAGATTGAATCACCAGATCGATGTCCGTGGAGGTAACCACCATATCAAACTCTCTCTCGTCCATATAGCTGTAAGCCTTTTCTTCCGGTACTTTCAGCTGTTCCAACGCTTCTAAAATTAACGTTTTAGAGTCGATGACCGTAGGCACGCCGATGGCAATCACTTTCGTACCAAGAGAGGCTTCATTGAGCTGCTTGCGCATATTCCCCATGCCCGCACCAGGAGAAATCCCTGTATCACTGATTTGAATCGTGGTGCTAACCCTATCGATATTTCTGGCTGCCAGTGCGTCAATGGCAATGACTGCGTCTGGTCTGGTCATCTCCACTGCTTTTTCTATGAGTTCTGCAGTTTCCATACCAGTGGTCGCTGTCACGCCGGGCGCCAGTCCGCTGACATTAGACATTTCTTCATCTCCGTCACAACCAAAAATTTTAAACAGATGACTGGTAATTTTTACCTTGGAAACCGTATGCGGACCCAGACTGTCCGGTGTAACTTTTTCATTGCCCAGCCCCACCACCAGTACTTTCAGATCATACCGATGCCGAACCAACTTCGAAAGCTGCCTGGAAAGTGCTTTTGCTGCTCGGTCTGCAATACCTTCTTTTTCATCCACAATGCCGTTGATTTCCATGGTAACATACCGGCCGCAAGGTTTTCCAAGCATCGCTTCCCCTTTCAGGTTCACAATGTCGATGGTCGTCACCTTGATATCCTCATCAATGGTTTCTTTTTCCATGACAATGCCGTCCTTCTCTCCGGGCCGAACACCAGACTGCTCCAGATTTTCAATGCCTTCCACTGCAAGGTCTGTTCTGTATTTCAAAAAATCACCTCCGCTACACACATTTTCATAAGAAAAGTATGCCCGCCAGCGGAAGGAAATATGTAGAGAATAGAAGCAACATAAGGCTTCTATGAGTTTTAACTTAATGCTGACAGTGAACGCATAACTAACCTATTTCCATCATTCTTTTACTTATTTCCTCAAAAGTTTCTGCTCTTAATTAAAGATTAAAGAACTCCTTTTGCTGGCTACCTTCCCAGCAAAAGGAGTTCTTTTTCGTTTTTCAATATGTCATACTACTTTTAACGTTCTAGTTTATCAATAGCCATGCTACTTTAATGCTGCTGCAACGGTTTCTGCAGCCAGCTCCATCTGTGCTTCCGTATTGAAATAATGTAAGGAAACTCTAAGATATCCTTTTTCAACATATGTAATAATTTTTTTCTCTTCCAAGGCCTGCTCTAATTGCACAGTTTTTTCCTTGTCAAAAAGAATCGCAATATTGCCGGACCAGGATTCCTCATTATCCTTTCCAAGAAAACAAACCTGCGGCAACAGTTTTTTCAGAGTCTGACGATAAATGCGCTCCAAATTCAATATGCGTCTGCGGATTTCGTCTATACCAATTTCCATAAGCATCTCTAAGCTGACACCCAAAGCTGAAATCACGCAAGTGCTGTTAGATCCGGCGTCAAATCCCTGCAAGCCTTCTTTGTATGCATATACAGGCAATGTCTTTTGACCTGCGCCGCTCCCCTCCTGAAATAGAATATTATCGTCACTGAAAACAAAATGCTTTAACAACGGCTGTAATGCCTTACTGCAATACACAAATCCTACACCAAATACACCGAGAAGTCCTTTGAAACCGCCGCAGCTGAGATAATCAATTCCCAACGCTTCCACATCTACCGGTATTCTTCCCAGTCCCTGAATTGCATCTACTGCAAAAATGATACCGCGTTCTCTGCACGCTTTTCCAATTTTTGCGATATCCGGCATGAAACCGGTTAAATTATGGACTAAAGATAAGGATACTACTCTAGTAGTGTCGTCCATCCGTTCGATTACTTGCTCTGCTTCAAATGCACCGTTATCCGTATTCACCAGTTTTAACGAGATACCTTCACTCTGTTTCTGCGCCCAGCCCAGAAGAACTGCCGGATATTCGATATCCGTAGTGATTACTGACTCACCTTTTTCCAGTTTCAAAGAGCTGACAAGCAGGCTGTTTCCGCTTGTGGTGTTCGGCGTAAACATAATATTAGATACATCCGTATGAATCAACTTCGCGGCAAGCTCCGCTGTATGCGCACGCCGTTTTTGATATGTCCCGTCAAAACACAGTCGTCCGCGTTCTTTTACAAACTCGTCCTGAAACCCTCTGCAATAACGCAGTGTTCTATCTGGCTGCATTGCTACAGATGCAGTATCCAGATACACGGTATCCTTTAAATATTCAAATTCTTTATAATATTTTTCCTCTATCATTTACATCCAGTCTTTCTAGCTAATATCCTCTGCTCTGTGACATGCCACAAAATGATTCTTTGATAATTCTTTCATCTCCGGCTTAACCTGACTACAGATTTCTGTAGCGAACGGACATCTCTGACAAAAACTGCATCCCTGCGGCAGATTAACAGGACTTGGAACATCGCCGCTGATTGGCATTCTTTTCCGAGTCTGTTCCACCCTTGGATCCGCAACAGGAATCGCCGATAAAAGCGCTTTTGTATACGGATGATAATTCTGCGTATAAATCTCCTGACTTGGCGCAATCTCAACCATCGAACCCAGATACATGACTGCAATTCTTTCGGAAATCTGTCTTACCATGGATAAATCATGGGTGATAAAAAGATACGCAAGGTCCATTTTATCCTGAAGATCTCTCAGCAAATTAACTACCTGCGCCTGAATCGATACGTCAAGTGCCGATATCGGCTCATCACAAACAATTAGATTCGGTTCTACCGACAAGGCTCTTGCGATTCCGATTCTTTGACGCTGTCCGCCGGAAAACTCGTGTGGATAACGATTGGCATGTTCTTTATTTAGACCAACCAGAGACAAAAGCTCGTAAATACGTTCCTGTTTCTCTTTTCCACTGTAAAGTTTATGGGTTTCAATTCCCTCTGCAACAGTATCGGCAACAACATATCGAGGATCTAAGGAAGCATATGGATCCTGAAATATCATCTGTACATTCTTACGATATTCCATCAATTCTTTTTTGTTATAGGTCCAAATATCTTTATCGTCATAAAGGATTTTTCCGCTTTGCGGCTTGTAAATACGCATAATCGACTTTCCCAGCGTACTCTTTCCGCAGCCGGATTCACCTACAAGACCTACAGACTCACCTCTGTGAATATCAAGGCTTACACCGCTGACCGCTTTCAATAAGCCGGCTTCTACTTTAAACCATGTATTCAGTTCCTCTACACGAAGTAATTTCTTTTCTTCCATGCGTTTTTACCTCCCTTCACCCTTTGCAGCCAAACATGCCGGATGATGCAGCCAACATGCCGCATAATGATTTGGTTCCTCAAAATCGATATATTCCGGTTCTTGCTCCTTACAAATGTTCATTGTATAAGGACATCTGTCTGCAAAAGCACAACCTTTAGGCGGGGCAACCAAATCCGGCGGTGTACCTGGAATAGAATACAGGTTACCCTGGGTTTTGTCATGCAGGTTTGGCACCGCTTTCAAAAGGCCCTGTGTATAAGGGTGTTTTGGACTGTAAAAGATTGTATCCCTGTCACCGTGCTCTACCACTTTGCCTGCATACATAACATAAATTCGTTCTGCCATGTTCGCCACAACGCCCATATCATGGGTAATCAATACGATAGATGTATCCACTTTTTCTTTCAGGCTGTTCATCAGTTCAATAATCTGCGCCTGTACGGTCACATCAAGGGCAGTAGTCGGCTCATCTGCAAAGAGCACAGACGGGCTGCATATTAATGCCATTGTAATCATGATACGCTGTCTAAGTCCGCCGGAAAGCTGATGCGGGTATCTCTTGATTGCAAGTTCAGGATTTGGCATACTGATCATCTTCATCATTTCGATGGTCTTTTCTCTGGCCTGTGCACGGGTAACATCGTTATGTTCCATGTAGACTTCCATAATCTGTTCGCCTACAGTCATGGTCGGATTCAAATAGGTGAAAGGATCCTGGAAAATAATAGACAACTTGCTGCCCTGAATTTCCCGCATCTCTGCAGCTGTTTTTTCCAGTAAATTTTCACCTTCAAAAATTACCTGCCCACTTTTAATCCTGCTGACACCTTTGGGGTAAAGCCCCAGCACTGTTTGAATCGATACTGTTTTTCCGCAGCCGGATTCTCCTACAATGCTGATAGTTTCTTTTTTTCCAACATTCCAGGATACACCCCGCACGGCCTGTACCTCTCCTGCAAATGTATCAAAGGATACTGCAAGGTTTTCTACTGTTAATACACTTTTTTCCATTGGTATCCTCCTTTCTATCCACGCAGTTTTGGATCCAGTGCATCCCGCATACCGTCACCCAAAAGGTTGAAACAAAGCATCGTCATGCTGATTGCAAGACATGGGATAATAAACTGGAACGGATAATAACGGAATGTGTCTGATGCCATTGTAATCAACTGACCCCAGCTAGGCTGCGGCGGTGTGACACCAAGACCGATGAAGCTTAAAAATGCTTCGTAAAAAATTACCGCCGGAATATCAATGGTGATTTCTACAATCAGAATTCCAAGCGTATTTGGAATCAAATGCTTTGCGATAATTTTAGCAGCTGAAACCCCTAATGTCTGACTGGCAATAATGAATTCACTTTCCTTCATCTGCAGAACCAAACCTCTGGTCAT
>CANBFZ010000142.1 GCA_947367725.1 uncultured Eubacterium sp. | reverse complement strand
GAACATTTGCAATCGGATAAAATACTTCAGAAAGCCGTTTATGCCAGCCGCATGGCAGCCCTAAAAGCGTACCTGCTACAAGTCCTGTGAGAACGCCAATGCACAAAATCTCCATGGACGACACAATGCCAATTCCCATTTCTGCATAATCAGTTCTGAATGCATGGAACACGTTTTCCGGCGCAGGGATCAATACGGGATGACATACATTGAGTTTTGTCACGAGAACTTCCCATACAAAAAACAAGACCCATAAAATCGAAATAATATCCGACGCCGACGCGCGTTTCTTCGGATAGCGCACCAGGCGATAGAGATAATATCCTTCCATCAGCCCTACTGCCGCAGCAAAAGCAGCCCAGCTTTCCGTCTGCTTAGAAGCCGGCATTGCAATGGCAACCAAAAGCGCTGCAAAAAGAATATGGCTTCTAATTGCTGCAATCCAATGTTGTTTCGTCATTCGTACCACCTCGCCAATTCTGCTTTCAGACTGAGACATGCCGCCTCTCCAAGCGCGTCGCTGCAGCAGCAGTTAATGCTGCTGTCGATACGCTTTTCCTGCGTAATCTGTCCATCCTTTAGGAAAACAATCCGACTCGCCATAATCATTGCCTCTTCCAGATCATGCGTCACAAAAATGACTGTTTTCTTCTCTTCCCCACTTTCCCAAAGATCATGCAGAAACTGCTGCAGTTCCTTGCGAATCTTGGTGTCCAGCGCGCCAAAAGGCTCATCTAGCAGAAGATACGGTGCGTCCATGGCAAGGGCTCTTGCGATGGCTGCACGCTGCCGCATTCCACCAGACAACTGATACGGATATTTTTCCATGGCGTCAGAAAGTCCCGCCTTTTCTAAAAAATAAACGGCACGCTGCTGCATTTCCTCTTTTGAAAATCTGCCCGTCTTCTTCATGGCAAAGAGTACATTTTTTCTAACCGTCATCCAAGGAAACAAGGAATACTGCTGAAATACAATGGTCCGGTCTGCAGACGGACCGGCCATTTCTTTATCCCCAATATAAATGTTGCCGGTCTGCGGGCGATCAAGCCCCGCCGCAAGACGCAGCAGGGTTGATTTTCCACAGCCGGAATGGCCAATCACACAGAGAAATTCTCCGTCCTCAATAGTAAGACATAAATCATGCAGTACCGGTTTCTCCCCTTTTGGATAGATAAAATCCACATGTTCAAATCTAATCATAATAAATTGTTTGCCTCAAATTCCTCTAATAATTGTTCGTAAAGTTCTTTATTTTCGCCTTCTGCAATAAGGTACGTTAGCGCATCCTGATAAATAGACGTATCGATAGAATCGTTAATGTCATACTGCGTATTTGCGTCAATATCTCCGTTGCCTTTCATAACTTCATAAAAATCAGCCACTTTTTTCCGGTTTGGATCCAGAGAAACTTTCATTGCATTTCTGTAAGTATCTGTACCGTACATAATCGCTTCTACATACGCCGCGTCCTGACCAGAATATTTTACAAGTGCGTCAATACTGGTTTGTGTATCATTGACAAACGTGGCATAGCCGCGAAGTACTGCCATCTCAAAACGCACCAGTGCATCTCGTTTTGTTTCAATCGCAGTTCTCGAAGTAGTCTGTCTGCAGCAAGGGAAATCACTTTCAAAATCGCCCACCTGGAATCCAACGTGGGCGCCGGTCTGTTCTGCAATATAACCGTAGCCGCTGTTTACCATACCGATATCGACTTCTCCTTTGTTCACCGCTTCCACGATGGACTGGGAAGAATCCAAATAAATAAATTCGGCATTCACGCCTGCTTCCCGCAGCAGTCCTTTCATAATCATGTGACCGGTTTCCATTCTGAAGCAGCCAAATTTCTTTCCTTCAAACTGGGAAAGCTCTGTATAATGCTCGTCCCCTTTGACAATCCCTTCACTGCCTTCAGAAATGGTGCCTCCAAAGATCACAACATCGGTTCCCTGTGAAATATAGGAACAGCTTGGGATCGATCCAAAAGGCAGAATATCCAATTTATCCATGCTAACCGCCGTCAGACCGTCCGGCAGGGAATTGATCTTCTCAAACTGTACATCAATGCCTGCCTCATCAAAATAACCCAGTTCTTCTGCAATAATAATGCATGCGGTCTTGATATCCTTACCGATCATGCCGACTTTCAGCGTTACGACTTCTTCCGCATCGCCGATTGGTTCACCGTCTTTGCTGCCGCAGCCGGAGAGCACTGCCATAGAACAGAGCATCGCTGCACACAGAAACATCACAAATAGTTTCTTCTTCATGCTTTCATTCCTCCATCATACCATTACAAATTTATCCACGCTTCTATAAGTACACCTACACTCATAGTAGACTTTATCAACTACAAGTGATGATACTATATCGCATTTCAAAAATCAACCGGATCAAATCAACTGCTTGAAATTCTCCAAAATCAGAAAAAAATTTTACCAAAGAAAAAACAGGCATTACGCCTGCTCTTCTTCAGCCTTTTCCCACAAAGGCGCTGCCGCTTCAAATAACGCTGCTTTTTCCGCTTCCGACGCTTCCATTCTCTCACAGAGCGCACTGAGTTCTTCTCTAGGGAAGACAAAATCTTCCTCTGTGCAGAGTCTTGTAAAGTCCTCTTTTTTGATGCCGGTCTGTCCAAAGGACATGGCGCCGGAAGTAATCTTCCTGTCGTAAAGTCTAAAAAATAATTGTTTAAATGTCATCGGTTCTATCTCCTTTTCCATTCTAACTCCAAATTTCAGCCAGTCGGTTTTCCTGTTTTGCCTTCTCTTGCCACGCAGCAGACTTTTCTGGTCTAAAACGACCATCAAAAAAGCTGCAATCCATCCACCGCTGTGTCATTTTAAAATATCCCCCTTGCGAAAGCCATTTCTTCTATTATATAATGAATCCTGTATTATTTTTTACCAACGAAGTGAGAGGAACGTCATGAACAAACACAAAGGTGTAATGCTTACCATCATCGCTGCGATTTCCTGGGGTTTTTCAGGCACATGCGGTCAGTACATATTTGATACATTCGGCGCCGACGCCACTGCACTGACTGCCGTACGACTTTTGTCCGCCGGCATACTGTTGACTGCGCTTGGTTTTATAAAGGCACCTGCCGCCATGACCGAAATCTGGAAAACCAGAGACACCGCCATACGGCTTGTGATTTTTTCTATCGCCGGCATCATGTTTTGTCAACTTACTTATATGAAAGCGATTTCTTATACGAATTCGGGCACAGCCACCATTTTACAGTACATCGGTCCGGTGCTGGTCATGATCGTCAGCTGTCTTGCGGCACGCAGACTGCCGCAAAAGAAGGAAGTTTTCGCCATCTTCATGGCGCTCTGCGGTACGTTTATCATCGCTACCCACGGCGATATCCATACCATGATCATTACGCCGCGCGGGCTGGTCTGGGGGCTTTGGTCTGCCTTTGCGCTGATGCTTTACACATTGCTGCCTGTCCGTCTGATACAGAAATTCGGATCCATTGCAACCACCGGTTACGGCATGCTGCTTGGCGGACTGGTGCTTTGCCTTTTCTGTCGTATCTTTGAAGCGCCGGTAATCCATGACATGCGGTGTTTGCTGGCCTTTATCGCCATCGTTATCTTTGGCACAGTGCTGCCTTTTACATTATATATGACAGGTGTTTCCCTATGCGGTCCCGTTAAAGCTAGTATGCTGGCAAGCATTGAGCCGGTTTCTGCGACGGTCTTCATGGTCCTTTGGCTAAAAGTACCCTTTCAGCTGATGGATTTCGTCGGCTTCCTGTGCATTTTCACCACCGTTTTTCTGCTGGTGAAAAAAGAAGATGCGCCGTCTTGCGCACCTTCTCTTAAGCAGCCGCAGTAATGCCGCGGCGCGCCGCTTTTGACACCTTACAGGATGGCTTCATCCAAAATAATCGTAAATGGCCCGTCATTGAGAAGGGCGACTTTCATTTCTGCGCCGAATTCTCCCGTTTCTACGACAGGTACAGATTTTTTACATGCTTCCACGATATAATCGTAGAGTGCTTCAGCCTCCGCCGGCGCACCTGCATCGACGAAGCTAGGGCGATTTCCCTTCTTACAGTTGGCATACAGGGTGAACTGAGAAATTAACAGCAGCTGTCCGTCCACATCTGCGAGAGAAAGATTGGTCTTGCCGTTTTCGTCCTCAAAGATTCTAAGTCCCAGCAGCTTCTTGATATACTTGTCTGCAATTTCTCTGGTATCGTCTTTTCCCACGCCGATCAACACCAAAAATCCTTTGTCGATGTTTCCTTTTACTACGCCGTCTACGGTCACGGATGCTTCCGTGACACGCTGAATTATAAATTTCATTCTATTTCCTCCGTCTACAGTTTCTGTATCTCGTTAAACTCCCAGACTAATATACCTTGTTTTTTCATAACTTTCAACGCTATTTTCTCGATATTTTGCTTTTCCTCCTAAAAATTATATCAGTAAAAATTGAAACACATTAAACAAGTAGCCCACAAGGATGATGCCGATGCTGCAAATGCCGATAAAAAAGACCAGCAGTTTCGGTTTTACTGCTTTACGAAGCATAATCATAGAAGGCAAGCTTAAAGTGGTGACAGCCATCATAAAAGACAGGATTGTACCCAGTTGCGCGCCCTAGTATAATAGGGCCTCTGCCAATCAGCGCATTCAGCCATTGCATACCTAAAACCTGCTCCTGCACAAATTCCCATAGTTCCATAGAATACCTCCCTTTCAGTTCTTTAGACTATATATCAAATTTTTTTGATATGAAATATTAAGAGAAACGCCATCACGCTATGATGGCGTTTATTTATCACATCATAAAGGATCTCCCGCTTTCTCTACATCCGGCGTGGTAAGAGATAGCAGCAACTTCACCGCTTTATCTCTGCCAATCTCGCTTAATCGATAATACATCCATTTACCCTCTTGCCGACTGTCCACAATCCCAGAGTCGCACAGAATTTTCATATGATAGGATAAGCCCGACTGTGTTAAGTCCATCGGTGCCTGCAAAACGCAGGCACATTTTTCTCCGCTGCGTAACTGTTCTAAAATCGCAAGCCGTTTGGGATCACATAGGGCCTTAAATACCTTTGCACTTTTTTGATATGGTTCCACAGATCCACCTCAAATCAAAAAATATTGATACGAATAGTATAGGCATCCCGCCGACATTTGTCAATAGCCCACTGAAATATTTTTTAAATCCGATTCTGTGTCCTTATTTCAAAAAAGACTCGCTGCATCACAGGCGCTGTTCTATTTTCTCCTTTTTTCACCATACCACAAAACTGCGCACTCGGTCATGACCAAATACGCAGTTTCATTGATACCATGTTCATTTTATTTCAAATCAAATTCCGGATTGATTGCATAGAAATTCTTAGCATCCAAATTATCCTGCACAATTCTCAGCGCTTCGCCGAACCGCTGGTAATGCACGATTTCTCTCTGGCGCAGGAAACGAATTGGCTCGATGAC
>CANBFZ010000141.1 GCA_947367725.1 uncultured Eubacterium sp. | reverse complement strand
GGTTCTGCATTTTTGCCCTTTTAACTTCAAAATGCAGAACTTTTCACCAGATATGGCGTATGGAGCAAGAAAAAGTTCTGCATTTTGGTTATTTAGAACTTGATTTGCAGAACTTTTTGCGTCTGTGATCATGATTTCAACTGGAAAGTTCTGCATTTCATGCCTTTTTTCATGAATTTGCAGAACTTTTCATTTAAGAAGAATCGGCGCAGCCACTTTTTTATAAGATAATGAAATCTATTAACAGCTGATACACAAACTGTACGCAAGGTACCAGCACGATATCTGTTACATTAAATAGAATGAGAACTAATAAAATTAGAAACCCTTTGTCATAAACCCAATTGTACCAATCATATTTCTGCAGGTTGAAAATCTGTGTCAGAATACCGAATCCGTCAAGCGGCGGCACCGGCAGCAGATTAAACACGAGCAGCACGATATTGACAGAAATCACATTGAATAAAATCTCTATGACAATTTCTCCCATACTGCCTGTCATCCACACTGGATTCCACACCAGAAACCCTTTTACAACAAAAGAAAACACAATGGCAAGCAGCAGGTTCATGGCAACACCGGCAAAAGCGACCAACATCTCATCCCGTCTTCTATGCTTATAGTAGCGCGGATCAATTTCCACCGGTACACCCCAGCCAAATCCTGCCAGAAGCAGTGCAATAAATCCGAACGGATCAATATGCGAAGCCGGGTTAATGGTCACTCTGCCCTGCACCTTCGGCGTAGGATCTCCCAACGCATAGGAAACTGCACCGTGGGCAAATTCATGAAAAGACAGACCAATGATAATGGCTGGCAAAATCAGCAGCTTATCCATAATCCAGTCTCCTGCGTCCACATATGGATTGGAAATGATGCGCAGCACTACCATAGCAAACAGTAATACAAGCGCTGGTGAATGTAAAAATCGTTTCAAGTCAAATCTTCCTTTCCCAATATATTTCTTAACATTTTATCACATTTATAGGGAAATGCAAATACAATATATAAAGATGACCGTTATGGTCAAAATGAAAGGTGGTTTTTTATGAGCAACACACTTGTATGTATTGATGTCTATACCGTTTCAGCCGGAGACACCCTGTACACCATTGCAGAAAAATACGATCTGCCCGTCAGTCTTCTGATGAAAGTCAATCAGATCACAAATCCTTATAACTTGCAGATCGGCACTAAACTCTGCATCCCTGGTGACATATCCCAGCTTCCAAAACCGGAAGAACCTTCCAAGCCGAATGTGATCACCCACGTGGTCGAAGCGGGAGATACGCTGTACTTAATTGCCAAGAAACATGGCGCAAAACTTGACGATATTATGCAGGCAAATCCTGCAATTGATCCGTACAACCTGATGATCGGCACAGAACTTTGTGTGCCTCTGCCATAACGCGTCGTAAGTCGAAGAATACTGGTTGAAGGTTCTGCGTTATCCCATGACCTACCACGGATGCTTTGCTTTTTGACCCATTCCATGTTAAAATAGAAACCATAACATTTGTGGAGGAAAAACATGGTTTACGAGGAAACGAACGCTGCACAACCCAAAGAATGCAAAGCAAAGACCTGCAGACTAAAACAATTTCTGCAAAAGGAACATACGCCTGCCGAAAAGGGGCTGCTCATCGGCGCAGCTGCCCTTGCCGGCGCTGCCGCCGGTATTTTGCTGTTTACCGTCAGCGGCGGCATCAACATTGAGATTTCCATCGGTTCTCACAACGGCTGCCACAATACCGGCAACGGCTGTGAGAATACCAGTACGAAATCTTAATGACACTGCAGCACAGAAAAGGCTTCCGCAGCCGATCCTAGATCAGATGCGAAAGCCTTTTTCTTTCCTTACAGATTTGCCAGTTCTTCTTCCAGTCCTGCAATTACAGCATTTCTTTCATCAATATTGTCAATGAGTATGGCGGCTTCCTGCCCAGCTTCCATGCCATGTCGAATCAAATCGTAATAGATTCTGCCCAGCTGCGCAAAATCCCCTTCTAAACTTCGTTTTTCTCCGTTGATTTTCGTTTTAATCTTGGTGACTTCGATTGCGTCACTTGCTTTATCCCCGATCAGCGCTGCCGCATCGGTCAGTTTGTCTAAAAATGCCATAGTACACTCCTTTTATTTTACATTGCAGTTGGTTAATCTGCTCTCTTTTTCTGCAATAAACCGCTTCTTTGCTGCAAAAGATTCTGTTTCTAGTGATACGTCAAGAGGTGTCTCTGTCACAGCCAAACCTGCTGTTTTTGCTGCTGTCACAATCAGCTTTTCTGTCAGCCACGGATTGGTCACCAGCATCGGCCCCAGTGTATTGGTAAAAATGGCGTTTTCCAAAAGAAATCCTTCACGGCGATCGCCGCCCGTATTGCCATAACCATAAAGCAGTTCTCCAAAAGGCGTCTCATGATCAGAGACAAAATCCGCCATCTGGATTTGGTTGCCGATGACTTCACAAGTTTCGCCGTCGTATGTGCAGCTGAAGTAAAGATCATCGCCATAAACAGCTTCCTTTTCTTTCGCTACTGCATCCAGGACCCCCATTGCCTCAAACTGACTGCCATCCGTTCGCTCCACCCTGCTGCACCACAGCGCCACAGAAGTACCCGTTACAAGCAGCACTCTGCCGCTTTGGATAAATTCCGTAAATGCCGCTGCCTGCGGTTTCAAAAATTCCAGTACCACCGGAAAAGAAACGATTTCTCCCGGCGGACAGAAAATTATATCGTAATCCATAGGCTGAAATCCCTCTGTTTCAAAGTCAATGCGGTCTACCGCAGTCTCCAGCCCTTTCTGCGCTGCAATTCGCTGCAGCGCCAGTATATTTCCTCTTTCTCCATGAAGATACAACGTGTCAGGAAAAAGCCATGCGATTTTTAGTTGTTTCATTTACTTTCCCTCCTTGTCGATATATTTCTTCATATGCTCAAACGTGTGCAGCCATGTAATCAGATAAATATTCTTCGTTTCTGCTGCTTCGATTTCCTGAAAAATAGTTTTCACATCTTCTGTTTCAGCAACAGAAATTTTTGCGCGATCTACCCCTTCATACACAAGCCGATTGGCAGTATCAAAGCAAACAGCTTCAGAGAAACAGAAATACTTCTCCACATCGGACTGCACAAGACCAGCAAGGTCGCAATCAAAGGCGTAGAATGAATTAGTATAATGGGGAATCATATCGATGAGCGGACAAAGTCCCAGACATACCATTTTACGCGCCTGATCTGCTGCCATCACATTGATGCAGGTTTGCAGCGTTTCCGGGTTTTCCTGTTTAATCCGCATGTATTTGATGGTCTTATCTTTATATTTAAGAATCTCAAAACGTCCGCCTACATTCTTGAAACTACCAAACGCTTTTGCTGCATCTGTTGGTTCTATCCCGCCCAGTTCTTTTGCCACTGCAAGTGCACCAGCATAATTGTAACACATATATGGTGTATCATACGGCATATCAAATAACACATCGCCCAGCTTGAATTTCCGTGCGTTAAAATCCACATCAGTAATGGTATAATCTGCTTCTCCCGCTGCAAGATCGCAGTGGGTGCAGTGGAATTTTCCCACACCGTCATTGTTATAATAGTCAAATGCAATCTTGTGTCTGCACCGCGGACATGCCATGGTCGGAAAACTGTCTCCTTTTGTAAAGGCCTCGCCGTGGCGTGCCACACCGTAAGTGACAAAACGATCCGACTTAACATCAAAAGATCGGGTTCTCGGCTCCTCGTTATTTAAAAAGAACCGCACGCCTGCAGGCAATCCTGCAAAGAGCTTTCTGTAAATGAAATCCGGATCACCGTTTCGCTGCACTTGGTCTTTCTGTAAGTTGGTAATCATAATATTCTCTGCTGGCAGCTGCTTATGAATCAGCGGCAGATACCGTTCATCCGTCTCAAAGATAATATAGTCAGCCTTGATACGTCCTGTCAGCGTAGAAGCTTTTGACAACGCCGTAGCAACACCATAAATCAGGTTGGCGCCTTCCAGATTGGCGACTACTTTTTTTCCGTTGGTGCGGAAAATATGCGTCACCAGATTGTTGGTAGTGGATTTTCCATTGGTGCCTGTAATAAACAACACTTTGGAATAATCAATCCCTTTAAAATGCGCCACCATCTGTGGGTCGATCCGCATAGCCTTTTCGCCGGAAAAATTAGAACCCCGGCTCTTGTCCACAATGTTGATGATGACATTGATGATTTTTGCAAACCATAACGCTAGATAAAATTTCATGATGTCTATGTCCTCCTGTTACAATATATCTGACAGCAATCTGGAAATTGCTTCTTTGAATTTAATAAGCAGCGGTCTCTGATTATACGCCTTTCGGGTCAGCTCGTGACCATGTTCCATATCTTCAAAAAACTGCTTGTCCATCTGCGCGCCAAAGTCTTTGCCGTAAATAAACGCATTGGACTCAAAATTGAGCCGAAAACTTCGTCGGTCAAAGTTGGCCGAACCTACAGTGGATACTTCCCCATCCACCACCAGCGTCTTGGCATGCAGAAAACCGTTGTCGTAGATAAAGACCCGCGCGCCAGAGCGAAGCAGTTCGCCGCAGTACGCAAACGTTGCCCAGTAAACAAACATATGATCTGGCATGCAAGGAATCATAATACGCACATCCACGCCGGACTGCGCCGCCATCTTCAGAGATTCCAGCATACTGGGATCGGGAATGAAATACGGCGTCTGTAGATACACAGATTTCTGCGCATAAGTAATCATTTTCATCATAGAGCGCTTAATCTCTTCTCTGACAGAATCCGGTCCGCTGGATACAATCTGTACCGGCATGGTGCCGCCTTGTTCCGGCGCACCTAGGTAGGCTTCATCCAGTTCCAGCGGTTCCTTGGCAGCAAACCGCCAGTCCATTACAAAACGAGCATTGAGATCCTGTACTGCGCCGCCCCGAAGTCGAATATGCGTATCCCGCCAGTAGCCGAACTTTCGTTTTTGCCCCAGATATTCTCTGGCAATATTAAAACCGCCCGTATAACCAATCTTCCCATCGATGACGACAATCTTTCTGTGATTTCTGTAGTTCATCTGCAGATACAAGTACTTTAACTTGGGTTTAAAGAAATAGGCAGTTTTCCCACCTGCTGCAAGAAACTCTCGGAGCCGCCAGTCATTGATGAATCGGCTGCCCAGCGCGTCCATCAGCAGTCTGACTTCCACCCCTTCTTTGGCCTTTTTCGTAAGGGCTTCCAGAAATGCCTTGCCAACTCTGTCATCTTTGATAATGTAGTACATGACATGAATGATTCGCTCTGCGCTGTTGATATCCTGCAGAAGCCGCGCAAACATTTCTTTTCCGTCCGCCAAAAGTTCCGCCTCGTTATCCTGGGTCAGAAAAGCATTGCCATATACCTGATTCAGCTTAATCATATGCTTCCATCTAGCAGTTTCTTCATTTGCAAAAGGATAAGCGCCGCTGTCCATGGCCGCAATCTGCTCTTGCATTTCCTGCCCTAT
>CANBFZ010000140.1 GCA_947367725.1 uncultured Eubacterium sp. | reverse complement strand
TACATCACGATGGGATGTTCTCCTTTGTTCACATTGTGTACCAGCACGTCAACCTGGCACACGTCTGCACAGCGATTACAGCCGATGCACAGTTCCTCATTATAGATAATCGGTCTTGCGCTGCTGGTTACAACAAATGTATATAATGCTTTCTTTTCCATTATTTTGCCCCTCCGATATAATCTTGATTTCTTTTTTCATATTCCTCTTTCAGATTCCCAAAGTAATCATGTTCTACAATGCCCTTAACCGGCTTACCGTTCTCCATTCTGATGGTGATGAAGTGGCGATCCTTTTCCGGATCCATTTCCGGATAGTCGCTTCTTTCAAAGCAAAGCGGCGCGGAACTTGATTCTCTCATTAAACACGCATTTAAAATCAGCTTCGCCACTTCCAGTATATCTAATACTTCGTGGGTTCTCATCAAATCGTGGGGTGTTACTGCGGAAAGCTGCGGCACTTTGTCCCGCTCATAGCTTTCCAGTAGATCAAGACCTTCTTTGAGAAGATCTGCGCACTTGACGCCGCCGCAGTAGTTCTGCATTGCTTTGGAAATCGCCATATTCAGCTCACGCCAGTTCATGCCGTCTTCATTTGCAAGGGGCGCGTACAGACGCTCCATCTCAGCATCGATTTCCGCCTGCTTCGGCTCTACGTAGTCCACCTTGTCCACATGGTCAGCCGCTTTTCTTCCTGCATAGTAGCCTGTTGCGCTGGCATAGCCGCAGCAGTCAGAAGCAAAGAGCTGATCCCCCGCCGCATAGATACCGTCGATGTTAGTCATCAAATCCCAATCGTGCATGATGCCGCCCGGCGCGCCGAACAGCTGTCTCTCCTGGGTCAGGAACGCCGCAGACTGCCAACCTGTACCATAGCTCTGCAGGGCGTGCTTTGCCGGATCAAAGCCTCTTTCCGTATAATTCTGCAAAATAGGAATTTTCGTCTTGCCTTCCTCGCCGACCATCATGCCCCAGATGACTTTTCTTTCCATTTCAGGCATTCTGGACAGATCCGCGTAGAACGGCAGCTGATAGCCTCGTTTCATCAGTTCATCGAAAGGCATGGTTTCCGGTCCTCTGTATTCGTACTTCGGTTCGTCAATGACACCGCCCTTTAAGAAAAATTTCTGACCTTCTACTGGATAATAACGCTCGGATACCGTTTGCAGCACATTGCCGTCTCGATCCAGATACGGAATTTCCACACCTCTGGCATCGACCATGGTTGCAGCGTACCAGGTATTGTGGTTATTGCCTGCGCCGTAAGGCGGAAAGCTTCTGCCAGAAGCGGAAAACTCGCCCTTTACGGACTTTTCCATCATGGTAAATTCCATACCGGCTCTTGCCCCCATAGCATGACCACTGCCGATACTCTGCATCGGTCGGAACTCGCAAAGACCTACAAGGTCGGGATTGAATAACCATACGCGGGCAGGTCTTGACATACACAGCACCGTGGACTTTGCTTTAAATACGTGGAATTTTCCTGTACGCACGTTCATGCCCATCGCGCCGATGCCCCGCTTCTTCCCGTTTTCCACCGCGGTCAGAAGGGCGGTCGCCTCTGTTCTATCAAAGATTTTTACGCCCAGCTTTTTGCACTGCTTATACAGCGCCGGCTTGAAGGTAGAACCCCAGACACGCAGGGTGAATTTATTCTTATAGTCATAGGCAAACATCAACTTTGTTTTCGGATCACGGAACTCTGCGCCTACAAATTCGTCTTCGGTATCTCTGATTTTGCCGCCGAAACTTTCTAAATCCAACAGACGGTCATATCCTTCCCGGCACTCGATATAGTGGGCAATCCCATTGCTGTAGTGATTCTGTTCATCCACATAGGCGTTTGCAATTTCCTCCGGTGTCACCTGTGAACACGGGTTGGTGCATGCCGATTCCCAGTGGTCAAAGCCTGTGCCGGCACTGCCACTGCGCACAGTTGCCCCCTTTTCTACTAAAATGACAGATTTCCCTTTCCGCGCTGCCGCAATGGCCGCAAAGCAGCCAGCAAGACCGCCGCCCAGAACCAGGACTTCCGTTTCATCCACCTGTACGTCGCCGATCTCATTTTCATAAGGCCATGGATATGCTTTCATGATTTACGTCTTCTCCCTCCAACTATATTTTGCAAAATTATTTTCTTTTTTATAAAATATCATAAATCACGGCAAAAATCAACGGTTTCAATTAAATTTTGCAAAATTTATTTATATATTGCAACTCTATTGCTTTCTATAATAGGTCGTGATAAAATAAGCAAGAACATTCTAACGTTTCAAACACGAGGAGGATTTTTCGATGGGTACGAAAACAACATTGGCAGAACAGATTTACCAAGAGCTTTTCCATGATATCACAACCCAAAAACTGATATTCGGGCAGAAACTGACCCTACAAGAACTGAAAAACCGCTTTCAAGTCAGTCAGACGCCGGTACGTGAGGCTCTGACAAGACTCATAGAAGACGGTCTTGTCAACTACTATTCCAATCTGGGTGTTGCCGTAACGAAGTTTTCCGATTCAGATATTCACGAACTTTATCAGTGCATCAGTGAATTAGACGCCCTTGCCATTCTCTTCTGTAAAAACGCTTTTTCCACTGCACCGCTGCTCTATGAATTGGAAAAAATCATCGCTGTTGGTGATGCATGTCTGGCAAAAGGTGACCTGAAAGCATGGAGTCACTGCTCTGATGATTTTCACGCTGTATTTTACCGTCACGCCCAGAACCACTATCTGGATGACGCCGCAAAGAGACTACGAGCTAAAATCCGAGTGTTTGCCAATATGTACAACTTCGACGATCCAGTTCATGCAGAAAACATTCATAGAGGTCACACAGAAATTCTAGAAAACATCAAGGCAGGCGATTTTACAGAAGCCGCAGATGTTATGCGTCTGCATCTACACTATAACATGGTATACGCGCTCAACGCTTATGAAGCTGCCCCTAAAGCAAAAGATACGCTCAAATAGAACGTATCTTTTTTCTTCGTTAACAATCTTTTTCTCAGCCAACTGGCGCTTCCCGTCAACTTCGGGTCATTTTTTCCTTTTCAGCTTTAAAATGCAGAACTTTTCACTTGGAAAGGATCGGCACAATCAGCTCTCTTACATACTCCGTTTCTGATTCATCACGCGTTTGATCTGCTCCACCACATGAAGAAAGGATCCTTTGTCCACCTTATAACTATACGGAATCAGTAGGCCGCCATTCTCGCAAAATCTCTGCAGCAACGCCTTTTCCTCTGGTGAAATAAACGTCTCATACCCTTCGGGCACGATGACCACATCATTTTCAGAAAAGAAGGCTTCCTCTTTTCCAAAGATGCCCGCAAGCTGTGTCGCCATCTGCTCACTCCAACTCCCCATGCCTTGACAATTGCTTCTGACTACACCGGCAAAGGCATCGCTGGCACAGAAAATGCCTACTTTCTGTGCATCCCCAATCTTTGCCAGTCTGATAATGGTATGTACCGACGGCGTCATGGCAACCATGGCGAGAGCTTTATTACTCCGTAAATGAGATTCCACCTGGGTAAAGTGGGTAGACGTGGTCAGAATCAAGTCATAATCTGCGTTGAGACTCTCTTTGACTTCCTCTATTCGCGCAAGATCAAAGGCCGCTGTCTCCGCGTAACCGATTTGCGAGAGCTGTCCTTCAATCATCTGCAGCGTCTCCGGATTGCAGTCCACCAGCGCCACTTTCACCACGTCGTACTTCTCTGCAAGCCCTCTCAGCTTCAGGTTTAAATATATTTCCATTTCCCGCGGCGTAAACCCCAGACTTTCCAATCGGGCAAATAGCTGATCGATGGCCGCCATAGCTTTCTCCTTGCGGCTTGCGAAGTCCTCTTTCTGCTCTATGACGAACGAACCGCTGCCCTGCACCATCTCCACAAAGCCCTGTTCCTCCAGATATTCATAGGCGTGTTTAATCGTACCACAAGCCACGCCAATTTCACCAGAAAGATCCCGCACGGTAGGCAATTTAAACCCCGCAGCCAAATGCCCTGCTTTGATTGCATCAGAAATTCGTTCTGCAATCTGCTTGTAAATGGGGCCTTGGTATTCGTGATCCAGTTTAAAATCTACAAACATCATCATTTCTCCATGGCAAGATATGCCTTCCTGCCCTCTTCATAGAGATTGTTGCCTTGCCTGTCGATAATCACCACCGCCGGAAGATTCTCTACTTCCAGCCTGCGAATGGCTTCTGCGCCTAAATCTTCGTAGCAGACAACTTCTGCTTTTTTAATACATTTTGCTAGGAGCGCCCCCGCCCCGCCAATGGCACCAAAATACACCGCACCGTTTCGCTTCATGGCTTCAACCACTTCTGGTGCGCGTTTGCCTTTTCCAATCATGCCTTTCAACCCTAAATCCAGCAGCGCCGGTGCATATGCATCCATACGGTAACTGGTGGTAGGTCCCGCAGAACCGATGATCTGTCCTGGCTTTGCTGGCGCAGGACCAACATAGTAAATGATACTGTCTTTCACATCAATGGGGAGCGCTTTTCCGGCCTCCAACAATTGACAAAGCCGCTTGTGTGCTGCATCTCTTCCTGTATAAATCACACCACTGATCAACACATGATCCCCGGCATGCAGGTCTTTGATCTGTTCTGCCGAAAGCGGCATTGTGATCTTCTTTTCCATCTGATTCACCCTCCCCTTCTATAGTACCGCACTTTTGTGTCTCGTCACATGACAGTTGATATTGACTGCACAGGGAAGTCCTGCAATATGCGTTGGCAGCGTCTCAATATTGACCGCCAGTGCCGTCGTTCTGCCGCCAAACCCCTGCGGTCCAATGCCAAGACTGTTGATTTTTTCTAGCAGTTCCGTCTCTAGTGCGCTGTAAAACGGATTCTCATTGCGTACATCTACAGGTCGCATCAGCGCTTTCTTTGCCAGAAGCGCCGCTTTATCAAAAGTGCCGCCGATGCCTACCCCGACTACAATCGGCGGACATGGGTTCGGTCCTGCATCCTCCACCACTTTTACGATAAAATCCTTCACGCCGGCAAGACCGTCAGATGGTTTCAGCATTTTGATCTGACTCATATTTTCGCTGCCAAAGCCTTTTGGCGCCACCGTAATCTTGAACGTATCGCCCGGCACGATATCATAATAGAGGACTGCCGGCGTATTATCTAAAGTGTTCACCCGATCAATGGGATCTTTGACACAGGATTTACGCAGAAAGCCTTCTGTATAGCCGCGGCGCACGCCCTCGTCCACAGCGTCTTTTAAATTGCCTGTAATATGTACGTCCTGTCCGATTTCTAAAAAAACACAGGCAAGACCGGTATCCTGACAGATGGGTACATTGTCAGAATCCGCAATTCCGTAGTTTTCTTCAATTTTCTCCAAAATATTTTTTGCGATCGAAAAAGGTTCACAAGCCTTTAAGTCCGCAATCGCGCCTTTGATATCTGCCGGCAAATGACAGTTTGCCGCAATACAAAGGTCTCTGACGGTTTCTGTAATCTGTTCTGCTTTGATTTCTCTCATGACATACTCCTTATATATGCAG
>CANBFZ010000139.1 GCA_947367725.1 uncultured Eubacterium sp. | reverse complement strand
CAGATTTGCCGATAGAGAAAACTGCAGAAGAAATTAGAAAAAGAATTGCATGTAATCTTCCGATTGTTTCAGGGCAGAGCAGGGAAATGGAATGCCTTTTATCATCGAGATTTGTTGCTATGATGTTTTGCTGCGGGTGGAAGCTCTTTGCCGGGGATTACTACAATCAGGGAGGTTCTGCACTATCAGGCGCATTGGGAGAAAAAATCTTTGCCGATGCTGTAAATATTGTGGACAGCTGCGCATCAGCTGAAAAAGGTTTCCAGTTCCGAATGGATTGTGAAGGTACCACTGGAAAGGATACAGAGCTTGTGAAAGACGGTGTATTTTGCGGTCTTTTGCACAACTTGGAAAGTGCTGCAAAGGCAGGTGCATCTTCTACAGGAAATGCAGGCAGAAAGCCGGGGCTATCGGGCAGCGTGCAGACAGATATTGTGGTTACACCGAAGAATTTTACGATTGCATCCGGTGCGCGCAGCAGTGAAGAAATCATAGCAGATATTGAGTCCGGCATCTATGTAATAGAGTGCTTTGATGAATATCACTGCCTTGCTGCTGCATCCGGCGATTTATCTATTCCCGGCGAAGGGGTGCTGATTGAGAATGGCAAGCTGACCGGCAGAGTCGTGAATATTTCCATAGAGGGAAATTTGAAAGAACTCCTGGCAGATGTAATAGAAGCAAGCTGTGAAAGTTTCAGCCTGCCTCTGCCTGATGTTCGGAGCTTTCTTTTGACGGCGCCTGCACTGCGTGTGAAAAAGCTGCGGATTTCCTTATAAAGAAATTAACATAACAAAATCAACATTGTGTTTGCATATTAAAAAGAAAACAAGACAATTTCATATTTCGTAATACAGCCTGACCATTTTCATATATTCTGTTTCCTATCAACGCTAAAACAATAAAATAGTTTCTTGTCAGGCTGTATTTTATTACAAAAAAGGAACTTCCGAGGAAGTGTCGTAGAGATAGAAAAAGATTTGCATTGAAAACTGCAGGTCATAGAAAACCTGATTATTGGAAAGGTCGACTTCCAGTATGTTTTCGATTTTTGCAAGCCGCTGCAGAAAGGTATTGCGGTGAATATATAAATCAGCTGCTGCCTTGGATACATTGCCTCGATTGTCAAGATAAACCTGTAATGTATCAAAAAGAGAAGCATTGTATTTGACATCATATTCTCGTAGGCGATAAATCGTGTTCTGAATATAGTCATCTAAAACAGCTTTTGAGTTGATGTTAAAAAGAATTTTGTAAATACCCATAGTGTTGTAGTCATACAGATATTTGTCATCTTCAAGAGGCAGGGTCAGTGCTCTTCTTGCCTGAATATAGCTTTCACGCAAATGAAGCACCCCGTCGGCAGTCATTCCTTTTCCAATAATAAAGCGCGCTTTAGGGTATGTAGTTTCCAAATTATGACAAACATCTATTAAAAGCTGAATTGTCTTGGATGCAGGAACTTTCGCATTTTCCGGAGCGATAACCACTAAGTCCTTCTGACGGGGAAGCGTCCATATTTGGGAACTTTGTCCGGCAATGAAGTATTCTGCTTTTTTGTTGACATTATCGAGAAAGTCATTGACGAAAATCGCATGATCCATCTGCATAATGCCTTTGGAGGATTCAACATAGTCTTCCATGTTGTCAAATCGCAGAACGTATACACAATAAAGACCGGCGGGATCGACGCCGAAATAGTGTGCCTTATTGAAAATCTCCCGATCATTTTCTCTTAAATCTTCCAGAAAAAGGGAACGCCAGAATTCCGCTTTCTCGGCTTTTGCTTTTTCTTCCATAGTGACGTGAAGTACGATACTCTGCTGCAGACCCGTTACATATGCCTCGCTGTCCACTGTAAACAGAGGAAAATTCAGCTTATTGGCAGTTTGAATCACGGAAGAAGGTATTTCAAGGACATACGTGTTTCCAAGAAGAATCACAAGACCTGCTAAATTAGCATCACAGCATTCTTCTACAAGTTCATTGAGTCCGGTTTCGCTGTTATCCATGCCGGCGCCATAATAAAACGCCAGCTCACCACCGTTGTTCCATGGATTGACTGGACGAACCAAAATAGAACTGGACCATGTGATTACACGATCGAGTCCTCTCTCTCCGGCGACTAGGGTTAAATCACGGGCGGCATTATTGTATAAGATATCTCTACAGGTAGCCATATTTTCCTCCTTTGTATGTGCAATACATACATAATTCTTATTAAATATTAGCATATTTTCTACATTAATGCAATATAAATACGAAAAAAGAGAAAAAATGTATATAATTTTTGCGTTAAATATATACAAAATGTACGTTGAAAGAAAAACGACAAAAATAGTATACTTAATATCGTAAACGGACTTTTCTAAAAAGTCGAAGAATCTAAGCGTGCATGAGCACAGAAAGAACTAAGATACGAGGTGAAAAAAATGAAGAGACTATTCGCTCTCGCTTTGTCACTGGCATTGGTGGCTACCATGTTTACCGCTTGTGGTGGCGGTGATGATACTGCGAGCGAGACAAAGGAAATTCGCGTAGGTATGAGTTATGAACCGGAAACACTGGATCCAGCCAATGCTTCTGGGGATACTGCGAAAGAAGCAATTGATTTACTCGGAGAGCCGCTGCTTAGAAATGTTGATGGTGCAGCAGAACCAGGTGTTGCAGAAAGCTATGAGGTTTCTAAAGATGGAAAGACTTATACATTCCATTTGAGAGAAAGCAAATTTGCAGATGGAACTGCAATTACCGCAAAGGACTTTGTTTATACAATTCTGCGTGCGTTAAATCCTGAAAACGGATTGACAAACTCTTACCTTCTTTATGATATTGTTGGCGCTGAAGCGTACAACTTAGGTGAGGCAGAAGCAGACGAAGTTGGTGTAAAAGCAATCGATGATCAGACTTTGGAAATTACAACGATGAGTAATTCCTTCCCGCTGACATATACAGACACCGTATATGTTCCGATTAGTGAAGCAAAGGTTTCAGAAGCAGGGGAAAGCTATGGTTCTGAAAGTGATATGATTCTTACCAACGGTCCTTTTGTAGCAACAGGCTGGACACACGAAAGTGAATTAATTCTGGAAAAGAATCAGGAATATTGGAATAAAGATGCGATTAAGCTGGATAAAATCATCTACAAAATTAATGCAGCTGATGAAACCGGTGCAGATATGATGAAAGCAGGAGAACTGGATTTCTGCGAATTCAGAGACAAGAAACTGGTTGACTCAATTATGGACGGTGGCGAATTCAATCTCGAAAGTGCAGCGAACGGATTTGAATTCCTGTACATCAACCACAAAGGTAAATCCAAAGAAACTGAGAAGTGGATGGGCAATGCAGATTTCAGAAGAGCATTATCTCTCGCCCTTGACAGAGAAGCGCTGGTGAAAGCTGTTTATACTTCAGATGCTGTAGCAACCAGATTAACAATGCCGACTTCTTTGGGAGAGGAAAAGACAATCCACGAAGAGTATCCGTATGAAGGTTATCCTGCAACAGCACAGCCGGAAGAAGCAAAAACTTACTTAGAAAAAGCAATGAAGACTTTAGGCGCTAAGGATGTAAGTGAAATTCCGGAGCTGACAATTCTTTGTAATGATAACAACGCAAACATGAATTGCCTCAACGCAATTTCAGACATGTGGGAAAAGAACTTAGGCGTTCGTTCCATTATTGACGCACAGCCACTTAACTCCATGCTTGATAAAGCAGATGCCGGAGATTTCGATTTCTGGAAAGGCGGTCAGGCAGCAGGTATTGTTGACTGGGTAACAGAAACAGGAGGAGACTTCCTTTCTACTAAGGGTGCGCCTATGTTCTATGCAAATGACGAGTATGATAGACTGTTCAGAAATGTTGCTGATGCTAAAACCTGGAAAGCAAGAAAAGATGCACAGTTTGAATTGGAAAAGCACTACTGTGAAAACACTTTATCAATTCACATTACATGGATTCAGGGTCAGGTAATCTTCAGAAATAATATCACAGATGTTAAATACAGAAGTGATGGAGAATACGATTTGACTTACGCAGATGTAAAATAACAGAAAGTTTTAGAGGAGAATTGTAATGGCTAAGTACATTTTTAAGAAAGTGTTGACAGCTGTAGTAACCGTCTTTGTACTAGCCTCTCTGACATTTTTTCTGATGAAAGCAATTCCGGGGGATCCTTTTCTTAGTGATAAGGTCCCCCAAAATGTTCAGGAAATTCAGAGGGCGTACTATGGATTAGATAAATCTATTCCGGAGCAGTATGTAAACTATTTAAGCAATCTGCTGCAGGGAGATTTCGGTATGTCCATGAAAAAGACAGGTAAAAGTGTAATCTCAATTATAGGTGAAACTTTTCCTGTATCAGCAAAGCTTGGACTGACCGCTCTGTTCTTTGCAGAGTGCATCGGCATTTTATTTGGTATTTTATGTGCGCATTTTAGAAACCGATATCCGGACTATATATTGATGGTAGTTTCTGTAGTCGGTATTGCATTTCCAAGCGTTGTACTGGGACCTTTAGTTCGATATTTCTTTGGCGTAAAGCTGGCATTTCTTCCGGTAACAGGATGGGGAAGTTTGCAGCATATTATCATGCCGACCTTTGTGCTGGGTCTGTCTACTGTAGCGACAACGACCAGAAATATGCGTGCCAGTATGCTGGGCGTGCTTACACAGGATTATGTAAAAACTGCAAAATCCAAGGGAATTTCGCCTAAACGCATCGTAGTGAAACATGAAGTGCGCAATGCGCTGGTACCGATTGTTACAAGTTTAGGTGTGCAGATTGCCAGCATTTTAATCGGCTCTTTTGTTGTCGAAAGTATATTCCTTGTTCCGGGACTGGGTAAATATTTTGTGGATTCCATTACAACGATGGACTATCCGATGATTATGGGAACCACTATATTCTACGGGGTGATTCTGGTTACACTTAATATGCTGGTGGATGTTGTATATGGCTTGATAGATCCAAGAATTCGTGTGAAATAGGGGGAAATGAAGATGAAAGAAACATTACAGCAGACTTTTGCGCCTAACGCGTTTGAACGTCTTCCTGATTCCCAGAAAGGCACGCAAGCAATTGTACGCAAGCAGACATCCTATTGGATTGATGTATGGAGAACATTTAAGGAAAATAAAGTGGCTGTTGCCAGTTTGATTTTTTTAACCCTGATGATTATCATGGTTATCATTGGACCGATGATTAGTCCCTATGACTATAAATCTAATGACTATGACAGTATGAACATCTCACCGTGTGCAGAACACTGGTTTGGAACAGACGCTTTAGGTCGTGATCTTTGGGTTCGTGTCTGGATGGGAGGCAGAGTATCGCTTTTGATTGCACTGCTCGGCACGCTGATTCCTTATATACTTGGTATTATTGTAGGTGGACTCAGCGGATATATCGGCGGCAAATTAGATACGGTAATCATGAGAACCATTGATATTCTCATGGGTATACCAAATTTGATTTACATGATATTACTTATGATGGTGCTGGGCTCGGGCAGTATTCTGACCTTGGTAATAGCGGTTTCTATTACAGGCTGGATGGGAGCTGCCAGAATGACCAGAGGTTTGGT
>CANBFZ010000138.1 GCA_947367725.1 uncultured Eubacterium sp. | reverse complement strand
AACAGATTGACTTTGACTGCGCCAGAGGTAAGAATTAAAGTAGAAGAGGGTCTGGTTGCCACCATCAAAGAGCACTTTCCGGCATGCGAAGTTGTCATGGGCACCAGCACCGCAGGTATCGCTCATGCCGCCATCGTAGGCCACCTGATGAACATTCCCATGGGCTATGTCAGAGGTTCCGCCAAGGATCACGGAAGAACCAACCAAATTGAAGGAAAACTTCTTCCAGGTCAGAAAGTGATCGTCGTAGAAGATTTGATTTCCACCGGCGGCAGCGCAGTTGACACCGTAGAAGTACTTCGTGCAGCAGGCGCAGAAGTGCTGGGCATTGTCAGCATCTTTACCTACGGCATGAAAAAAGGTCTGGACAGATTTGCAGAGCACAACGTAAAAAACGTAAGTTTATGTGACCTTGACGCTTTGGTGGAAGTGGCGGCAGATACTGGCTACATCAAAGCAGAGGATAAAGAAAGAATTTTGCAGTTTAGAGACAATCCTTCTGATGAGGGTTGGATGAAGGGAGACAAGTAAATGAACGAAATCAAAAACCTGATTAACATTACGGATTTTACGGTAGAAGAAATCGACAATTTAATTGCAGTCGCTGACGACATTGTAGCAAACCATGCTGCCTATGAAGACATCTGTGCCCACAAGAAACTGGCAACGCTGTTCTTTGAGCCAAGCACCAGAACCAGACTCAGCTTTGAAGCTGCCATGCTGGAACTGGGCGGCAGCGTACTGGGTTTCTCCGAAGCAAGCTCCAGTTCTGCTGCAAAAGGAGAAAGCGTCAGCGATACCATCAGAACCGTCGGCTGCTACGCTGACATCATCGCCATGCGTCACCCGAAAGAAGGCGCGCCAATCGTAGCTGCCCAGAGAACCACCGTGCCAATCATCAACGGCGGCGACGGCGGTCACTTCCATCCGACCCAGACCCTGACCGACCTTTTGACCATCAAGAGAAAAAAAGGCAGACTGGGCAACATGACGGTAGGTCTTTGCGGCGACTTGAAATTCGGTCGTACCGTTCACTCCCTCATCGAAGCCATGCTGCGTTACGAAAACGTCAGCTTTGTCCTGATTTCCCCCCACGAACTGCAGGTGCCTGATTATGTCAAGGAATCCATGGACAAAGCAGGTGCAAAATGGAAGGAAGTTGAAAGACTGGAAGACGCCATGGAAGACCTGGATATTCTATACATGACCCGTGTACAGAGAGAACGTTTCTTCAACGAAGAAGACTATATCAGATTGAAGGACAGCTACATTCTGGATTTAGAAAAACTGCAGGCTGCAAAAGAAGATTTGACCATCATGCACCCGCTGCCAAGAGTCAATGAAATCTCCGTAGAAGTGGATGACGACCCGAGAGCCGCTTACTTCTTCCAGGCACTGTGCGGCAAGCACATCAGAATGGCGCTGATTCTTTACTTACTGGGAATCAAAAGAGAAGCATAAATTGCTGCCAAATTTTACAGCAATTCTATTGCATCGCCTAACGGCGATTTTATCAGAACAAGAAGAGAAAGAGAGGATTTTTTATGAACATAGATGGCGTAAGCACTGGTATCGTACTGGACCATATCAAAGCGGGCAAGAGCATGCAGATTTACGAGCTGCTCAGACTGGACAAACTGGACAACTGCGTTGCCGTCATTCAAAATGCAGACAGTTCTAAATACGGCAAGAAGGACATCATCAAAATCGACCAGCTCATCGATCTTGATTTCGACATTCTCGGCTACGTTGACAACAACATTACCGTCAACATTGTCAAAGACGGCAAACTGTTTGAAAAGAAACACTTGGAACTGCCAGAAACCCTGACCGGCGTAATCAAGTGCAAAAATCCAAGATGCATCACTTCCATCGAGCAGGAAATCGTACATAAATTTAGACTGGTAGACAAAGAAAAGCAGGTCTACCGCTGCGTGTACTGCGATGCAGAGAATAAATAAGTTGATGATATAAGCGATCACAAATTCTTCTAGAATGGAGGATTCCTACTGGCGGTACAGCCCGCGAGCGCAAGCCAATTCGGTGCAAGTCCGAAGCCAACAGTCAAGTCTGGATGAGAGAAGAAAGCAGCGAGTGTTTTCTTTTCGTGTCCATTTCAAAGAAAATCAGCCGAAAGCACTCACTGTTACAGCGAGTGCTTTTTTGATTGCTTGGTGCAGCATAGATTTGATACAAGGAGGTTCACATGCACACAAATCAAAAACCAATCGGAAACATGGGTATTGCAGCGATCATGCTGCTCAGCAGCCTTACGGTTATGGTAGGCACTGCACTGACGCCAGCGCTGCCAGCCCTGGGGGAAGTATATCATCTGGGAAATTACGTTTCCTGGCTGGTTACTGCCCCTGCCCTGGGCGTCGTTGCTACTGCTATTTTTTTCGGAAAACTGATTGACAAAAAAGGGCCTTATGCCATTGCAGTCATCGGTATTTTTTTCTATGGTCTTCTGGGGATCATCGGCGGTTTTATGCCAAATGCAGCCCTCTTGTTTTTGGACCGCTTTCTGCTCGGCGCTGCAACTGCCGCCATTATGAGTGCTGGTGTTGCCTTGATTGCAAATTTCTTTGAAGGGGAAAAACAGCTGAAAATCATCGCCCTGCAGGGTATGTCTATGGAATTTGGAGGTGTGATTTTTCTCAGTGTCAGCGGCATGCTGTCGGACATTTCCTGGAAATACGCCTTTTCTATTTATGGACTGGGTTTTGCCGCACTTCTGATGATCGTGTGCTTTGTACCAAAGTGCGATGCTGCCGGGGCATCCGGCGACAGCAGCCAATCGAATACCGGGAATTCAATGTACGAAAATCCGCAAGTTGACAAGCCAAAAACGCCTGTTGCAACACCAAAGGGTACCCCCATTTCCCTCGTTCTGCTCATTGCCTTTTTCGGCATGCTGATGTTCTTTACTGCCATGGTGTCCCTGCCCATTTACCTGCAGACAGCCCTGGGTTATAGTCCTGCCTTTACCGGCTATTTTCTGGCCGCGCTGGATTTGGTTTCCGTTCTCTGCGCAGGCTTCATGCCCGCTGTGGTGAAAAAAGTAAAGGAAAAAGGCTGCCTGACCATTGCATTCTGCGGTTACGGCACAGCCTTTACCATGTACCTGCTGTCTAGCACTTCTCCGGTTCTTCTATGGTTGGGCGCGCTGTTCACCGGCGTAGGCTTTGGCTTTTCCACACCGCTGTTTAACAGTTTGGTGGTCAGCAAGAGTACGCCGCAAAACAAAGGTATACACATCAGCTTCTGTACCATGGCGATGTTTTCCGGTCAATTTCTTTCCGCCCTGCTGGTTTCTGCTTTCTCCGGAACTACGTTGTATTTCGTTGCACTGGCAATGGCGTTTGTTATCATGGCTTGCATCCTGCCTGTGGCAAAGCGATTTGGAGAAAAATAGGTCTCACTTTATACGAAAAGGGCGTGCCTCTCTATCGTTGCTTTCAATAAAGATGCACACCCTTTCCCTTTTCCTTATATCATCTGAACTGTTCGTCCACTTGTCAGTCTAGCTACCCCATCATAATTCAAGTTAAAGTCTACGCTGTCACCAACCTGTAATGTTTTTTCCTCTGCTACTTCTATTGCAGTTAAGTCACTTGTCACCTGTACAATCCTTAAGTCTGGATCCTGGGGCTGAATATTGGCGACATCTCCAAAATCTGTTGAACCCACATTAACCAAAATTTGTTTCCATCGTTTAATACCATGGGCGCTGCATTGTTCCTTGTGTTTCAAATCAACAATTTCTGCGGTTAAGTGCACACAATCGGTTTCCAGCTGTTCTGCCCTATAGCCGAAAATTCGTTTCAGATCATGATTCATGTGAATCGCCTCTCCAACTCTCAATAAGTTTACCCGAGGAGGTAAAGTCCCGTCATATAAAAGTGGCAAGCATGAAGTGCCGCCTACAGAAATGAATTCTAGCGTCCTGCCTATATTCTGTTCTACCTGTTTTGTATGATGTACCACCCTATCTAACTGTTCGGACTTTGGCAGCATTTTTCTATGGCAGCTAAAGTTTGCACCAATACCTACGAGCATTAAATGCTCCAGATGATTTTCTACGTAGTGTGCTAACTCTATAAGGTCTTCTTCCCGTTGTACGCCTTCTCTGCAATCCCCCATATCCAGCATTAAAATAACGCTATGCTTTTTACTGCAGTGTGACGCTGCCTGATTCAGTGCAGCTAATACCTGTTTATCACTATTGAGACTAATATCACATAAGGCTGCAACCTCCGCTGCTTCACTGATAGAGGGAACTCTTGTCAACATATAAGTGCACACAATGCCTTTGCTTCTACACATCGCAATTTGTTCTACTCGTGATAATGCTAATATTCCAATTCCTGCATCGACGTACAAATCAGCCACCTGTGGAAGACCGTTCAACCCCTTTATTACGCCTGCCATTTGAACATTCTGCTTTTCACACGCACATAACAGTGCGCTGATATTCTGTTTCAGCTTCTTTGTATCCAGTCTTAGTTCTACACCTTTTCCCATAGATGACACTCCATTAAAAAATTAAAAATGCAATTGGACATACTAGAATCAAACTGATGATCGTTCGCTCAATAAAAATCACCAATAATTCTAAAAATTTCACAGGAATTTTTGACCCCAAGATAATTCCACCAATTTCAGAAAGGTAAATGACTTGCGTTACAGATACTGTTGCTACAATAAATCTTGTCATCTCACTTGTAATCTTTCCAGCTGCAATAATTGCTGGCGTAAACATATCTGTAAAACCAACAATCATAGTTGTTGATGCTGCTTCTGCCTCTGGGACTTGCAGTAAATTTAAAAGTGGTAAAAATGGTTTTCCCAAGTAATCAAAAATAGGTGTATGATTCGCTAGTACCATCGCAACGGTTCCAATCGCCATAATAACAGGCAATACGCCAATCCACATGCTTACAGTATATTTAAACCCTTTCTTTAGAAATGCAGCTGTGCCCTGAAATTGTTCTGCTTTGTCTAAAGCTAGCTTTAGTCCATAAGAAACTGCAGTATATCCTGCAGGAACTTCTTCAGAAATATGTACGCCCTCCACATAATATTGATCCTTTTTTCGAGATAACGGCGGAATCCTCGGAACAATTACAGCACAAACGATACCAACAAGAAAAACCAGCACATAATAGATACCAAAATAAGACATAAGTCCTACTTGTTGCAAAACTATCATCGCAAAAGTAATAGACACGGCTGAAAAAGTGGTAGCAATGACGCATGCCTCTCGTTCAGAATAATATCCTTCTTCATACTGAGTGGCGGTAAGCATTACACCCAAAGACCCTGAACCAATCCAGGAAGTCATGCAATCCACAGCAGAACGTCCTGGTAAAGTAAATAATGGTCTCATGAATTTTGTAAAAATTGCCCCCACAAACTCCAGCAGCCCGAAATCCAAAAGCAACGGCAATAAGATCCCTGCGACAAGGAAAAGAACAATAGATGCAGTAAGCAAATCTCCAAGAATAAAACCACCTGCTCCAGATTCCGTAAACATATGGAGCAAATCTTGATACGTCTCCCCTGCATGCACGTTGCAATAAGTAAGCCAAACAAGAACTGCACCTAAAACACGAACAAA
>CANBFZ010000137.1 GCA_947367725.1 uncultured Eubacterium sp. | reverse complement strand
TGCAAATTCGCTGTCCTGATGAAATCGGCTCATCAACCGAATATTGTGTGCAATGGCGGCAAACTTCAGCTGATCGACAATCTCTTCTCCCTCCAGCAAGACGATTTCCCGCACTTTAGGCGCCTGCGGAAGTTCTGGCGCTTCTGCAAAATCGTCAGGCAGCACCGTCTGTACCCCATTTTCTATCATATAGTGCTCAAAATCTTTCAGCTTGTCGTAGACTTTCTGATAGCGAAGTTTTTTCGCCTCGTCTACGTTGTCCAGCTTGCACAAAATTACGTCATAGGCTTCATCCAGACTATAAAAGTGCACCACCTCTTCACCGGCTTCATTCCTGCTGCTCTTGACGCGAAAATCTGCATAAATCAAAAGCAAAGATTCCACAGAAAGATTCTCAAGTTCTAAGTCCCAAGTGGAATGATTTGCCGCGATATGTCCGATGGTCGGCATCTGAAACCGATGATAGCACAGATCTGTATAGTAATAATGCAGATAAGGGATTCGCTTCTCTTCGTGTTTGCGGCAGCCGTACTTTCCGATGTCGTGACCTGCTGCAGCGCCTGAAACCAGTCCTAAATCCACGGGCACACCGGCACGTTTGAGCTGTCTGGCGGCAAACATGGCGACATAGTGTACCCCACTGATATGTCCCAGCGTATTATACGGCGTGATGTCAATGCCGATGCGCATAAATTCATAGACATACTTACTCTTTACCAGTCTGTGCAGATGCAGGTATTCTTTGGTATCGCCGTTTGCCTCGATTTCGCTGTCAGAAAGAAATCGCATATCTTTGGTCGGATCGAAAGCAAACTGCTCTCTTTCAAAGCTGTATACGCTGCGCAGAATTTGGAGAAGCCATACTCTGCCCTTCTGATATGCTACCGTCTCTGCAGGCAGTCCCATCTCAGGAAACAGCTGCCCCAAAAGAAAACGGTAACAATGCATCAGCCAGCCATCCTTCGGCGCTGGTGCAAGCAAAGGTACAGACCGTTTTGCAGCTTCCAGAACCGTCTGCGCCTTACAGCGCGTACTGCCGATGCCGACCTCCGCTAAATCTTTTGCAAGGACTTTAAAGGTTCGCTGCAAAAATTGCGGCCCTATTTCCTTTTTGGTCATGCCCGCTTCTTTTAAAAACGTCTTATCCGTAAAATTCCGGCACAATGCTTCATAGATTAACACTTCCGTCTTCATATACGATTCCCCCTGCCTTTTCTGCTACTGCTATTTTACCACATTCTGCGTACAGATAAAACTTTTTTGCACGCCAAATCATAAAACGAATCCAGGAATTGACATTCCTTTCACAATCTATTTAAGTTTCCCTATGCACCGTGTACTGCACACACCTCTCTCTATGCAGTTTTCTATACCACCTTAAAAAACGGTTATGACAGAACGATTGTTTTTTCGTCTGCCATAACCGCTTTTATGCTGCTCACTTTTTATTCTATATCTTCAAACTGCGAATGATATAACGCTGCGTAGAAACCACCTGCAGCCAGCAACGCCGTGTGACTGCCCTGTTCTACAATGTCGCCCTCTTTCATGACCAGAATCAGGTCAGCGTTTCGGATGGTGGAAAGGCGGTGGGCAATGATAAAGCTGGTACGCCCCTCCATCAAATGATCCATCGCACGCTGAATGCGTTCCTCCGTACGCGTATCTACAGAAGATGTCGCTTCATCTAAAATCAGGACTCTATTATCTGCCAGAATGGCTCTGGCGATGGTAAGAAGCTGTTTCTGCCCTTGTGATACATTGGATGCATCTTCGTTCAGCTCCATCTGATAGCCGCCCGGCAGCGTTCTGATAAAGTGATCCGCATGGGCAGCCTTTGCCGCAGCCATGACCTCTTCATCGGTCGCGTCCAGTCTGCCGTAGCGAATATTCTCCATAATCGTGCCTTTAAACAGCCAAGTATCCTGCAGCACCATACCGAAATAATCGCGCAGATCATGCCGATTGAACGCTCTAATATCGTGACCATCCAGCGAAATCGACCCTGCCTGCACATCATAAAATCGCATGAGCAGCTTTACAATGGTAGTCTTTCCTGCACCAGTCGGTCCCACAATGGCGATTTTCTGCCCCGGCTTTACGACAGCGCTGAAATCTTTGATGACCACCTGCTGTGGATCGTAGCCAAAGCGTACATGATCAAAGCGTACTGCACCCTGCGGATCTTGCAGCTGCACGGGATTTTCCACCGTCTGTTCTTCCTCTTCTTCCGCAAGGAATTCAAAGACTCGCTCAGAAGCCGCAGTCATCGACTGCACCTGATTGATCACCTGGGCGATCTGCTGAATCGGCTGCGTAAAGTTTTTCACATACTGAATAAACGCCTGAATATCACCGATGCCAATGGTGCCTCGAATCGCCAGAAGTCCCCCGGAAATCGCCACACCGCCATAGCCCATATTGCCGACAAACATCATCAGCGGATGCATCAGGCCCGACAGAAACTGAGACTTCCAAGCTGACTCATAAAGTACCCCGTTGGTTTCATCAAATACGGCGATGGTTTCTGCTTCTTTATGAAAGGCTTTAATCACCAGATGCCCCGCAAAAGTTTCTTCCACCTGTCCGTTGATTTCTCCCAAATACTTCTGCTGCGTACGGAAATGCTTTTGAGAAAACTTTACAATCAGTGACATCAAAATAGCTGAAACCGGCAGAATGATCAGTGCAATCAGTGTCATCAGCGGCGAAATGGAAAGCATCATGACAAGCACGCCGATGATAGTTGCCGTAGATGTAATAATCTGCGTAATGCTCTGATTCAGCCCCTGCCCCAAAGTATCCACATCGTTGGTAATGCGGGACAGCACCTCCCCGTAGGTCCTGCTTTCAAAATATTTCATCGGCATACGGCTAATTTTCTCTGAAATCTCCTTCCGCATACGGTAACAAATTTTCTGTGTAATCCCGCTCATAATGAATCCCTGTACAAACGTAAACACGGCACTTGCAGCATAAAGTCCCAAGGTAAACAAAAGGATCTGCAGAATTTTATCAAAATCAATCCCGCCGGTGCCGCCGATTTTTCTCATCAGACCTTCGGCAAGTTCTGTGGTTGCACGCCCCATGACTTTTGGTCCCAGCACGTTGAACACCGTTGATACGGCAGCAAAAATCATCACTGTCAACACTGCAAATTTATATCTGCCGATATAGGCGAGCAGCTTTTTAAAAGATCCCTTAAAGTCTTTCGCCTTTTCACCGCCCATCATAGCACCCATAGGTCCATGTCCGCCCGGACCTCTGCGCCTTGGTTTAAACTCTCTATGATCATGCTTCACTGGTGTTCACCTCCTCTTCTGTCGTCTGTGATGCATCCTGCTTTGCTGCATGCCCCGATAAGGCACCCATCTCTTTTTCAGAGAGCTGAGAACTTGCAATCTGTCTGTAAACTTCGCAGTGCTGCATCAATTCCTCGTGGGTTCCCTTTCCCACGATTTCTCCATCGTCTAATACCAATATTTGATCTGCGTGAAGAATGGTGCTGATTCTCTGTGCCACCACAATCTCTGTCGCATGTTTGATGCGGCCTGCCAGTGCTTTGCGAAGTTTTGCATCTGTTTTCATATCAAGCGCAGAAAAGCTATCGTCAAAGACAAAGATCTGTGGATTCTTTGCAATGGCTCTCGCAATGGCAAGACGCTGCTTCTGCCCGCCAGACACATTACTGCCGCCCTGCGCAATATAGCTGTCAAAGCCGTCCTCCTTCTCCGCAATAAAGTCTGCCGCCTGGGCGATTTCCGCCGCCGCTGCAATCTCTGCGTCTGTAGCCTGTGCTCTGCCAAAGCGAAGGTTGGAGGCAATTGTGCCAGAAAACAGCACGCCCTTCTGGGGCACAAAACCGATTGCCCCGCGCAGCTCCCGCAACGCCAGTTCTCTAATATCCACGCCATCCAAGGTAATGGCACCCTCTGTCACATCATAAAACCTTGGAATCAAATTCACCAGCGTGGACTTTCCGGCGCCAGTGCTTCCAATCATTGCCGTCACCTTGCCTGGCTCCGCTTTGAAACTGATATGATGCAGCACATCTTCCTCTGCCCCCGGATAGCGGAAGCTGACATTTTTAAATTCCAGCACCCCTTTGCATTCTGTCAGCGTCTTCGGCGTTTCCGGTTCCGCAATGGACGATTTCGTCTTAAGCACCGCATCAATTCGTTCTGCTGCAACGCCAGCCCTTGGCAGCATGATGGACATCATGGTCAGCATGAGGAAGGACATGACAATCAGCATGGAATAAGTAATAAAGGCCGTCATATTTCCTACCTGCAAATCGCCGCTGTCGATGCGGTGTGCACTGACCCACATAATCAGAATGACCAGACAGTTCATAATCAGCATCATGCCCGGCATCATAAAGGTCATCACCCGGTTGGTAAACAGCTGTGTTTTCTTCAGGTTCTCGTTGGCGATATCAAAGCGTGCTTCTTCCGTCTGTTCTCTCCCAAAAGCACGAATGACAGAAAGCCCTGTCAAAATCTCTCTGGAAACCAAATTTAAACGGTCTACCAATGTCTGCATCAGCTTAAATTTCGGCATAGCGACAGATACAAGTAACAGTACAAATCCCATAATTACAAGGACTGCCATAGCAATAATCCATCCCATGCCAGCGCCGGTTTTTGCCACCTTGTAAATACCGCCTACGCCCAAAATCGGCGCATAGAGCACCATGCGAAGCATCATGGTCGTTACCATCTGAATCTGCTGCACATCGTTGGTATTTCTGGTAATCAAGGAAGCGGTAGAAAAGGTGTCAATTTCTCCATTGGAAAATCTCACTACGTTTTTAAATACCCGTCCTCGCAAGTCTCTTCCTACCCCTGCGCCGATTCTCGCAGCCAGATAAGAGGTGCAGACCGCTGCCGCCAGCATGAGCGCTGCCATGAGAAACATACGAAACCCTGCACGCCAAAGATAATCCGTCTGTACCTGTTCCATATCAATGCCTGCTGCCGCATTGCACGCCGCTGCATAAGCCACGCCCATAGACTGCAGCGTATCTTCTCCTACAGAAGCAATCATCTGCTCCATGGTATCTCTGGCACTTCTAACAGCCGTATCATCCATCTGTCCCTCGGCGATCATTCGCTCCATCAAGGACCGCATGTCTACATAAGTCGAAACATGCCCTGCTTCATCCTCTGCCTCAAAGCTGTCAATGTCAATATCCAACAGCGCTGCAATCTCTGCAACGGACATATTGTCTATTTGCGATGCAATCCCTGCCATCTCCGGATTTTGTGCCATGGCGTCTTTGATCGTATCCTTAAAATCCTCCTCGTGCATATGTCCTAACTGGTAGGTTAGCGCCACGGCAGTGCCTAGCTTTTCATCCACTTCTGAAAGGACTTCCTCATCCGCTATATTTAATTTATAATCAGCGCCAGCCTCTGAATATATCTCATTCCACAGTGCAGCTTCTTCCGCTTCCATAAAAATCTGTGCTTCACGAAATTCTGCTGCCGTGATCCTTTCCGGTGCAATATGTGTGACACCCTTTCCCGTAATGCCCGTATCGATGATATCTGCTGTATACTGTGGCAGTGCCAGGTCACAATACGCCTGCACCATCAGCAGCAGTATGATCAGAAATACAGATTTCCAGTAAGGCATCAC
>CANBFZ010000136.1 GCA_947367725.1 uncultured Eubacterium sp. | reverse complement strand
AGAAAAATACCATGATGCCGGCAACCCAGCCAGCCATTTGGGCTTTTGCACGGCTGTTGACAAATTTTGTTACGCTGGAGGCAAACGCATGGGCGCCGCCGGATACTTCCAGCAGTTTGACAAAACCGCCGATAAAGATCAGCAGCACCAGCACTTCGGCACAGTAGGAGTCGGTCATGTTGGGAACCAGATGGTCCACCACATAGGACATCATTGCGTCGAATGGATTGCCGCTGCATACGATGAGAAGTCCTGCGAATGCGCCGGCGAAAAGTGCGATAGAAATGTTTTTTAACCACATGGCGATGACAATGGTCAGCGCGATGGGAAATAATGATAGAATACCATAGTCCATAGTTTAATCTCCTTTCTGCTATGTTGCTCTACGCCGTATAGTAAAGCAAAAAATATGCCATATGAATTTTGGCGTAATTCGCAGAGGACAGAGACGAAACTTGTGATAATTATTATCAAAAACGATAATAATTATCATTTTTGATAATCTCTGAGAATGCGATACAGGGTTGCGATCCCGATCCCCAGACTTGTGGCAGCATGTTTTTTGCCTTTGGTATCCCAGCCGTATTGATCCAGGGCTTTGATGATTTCATCGGCTTCAGCTTTTCGTCTGCTGGCTCTTAAATCTGTAGGCTGGCTGTTGTGCCCTGGCATTGCAGCAGTTTCCGCTTGCACCAGCTCTGCAGAATAGGCTGCCTGCACATTTTTGGGGGCTTTGATACGGGCAGGGATACTAAAGGTCGTTAAGACTTCCTGACTTTCTACGTTCAGCGCGCATTCTATAGTATTTTCCAGTTCTCGAATGTTGCCTGGCCATGGATAGTCTGTCAGGATTTTAGCGGCTTGCGGCGTCATATGATAGACGTTTTTGCGCAGATGTTTTGCATATTTTTCCATGAAGTGACGGGATATCACTAAGATATCTTCTCTGCGCTCTCGCAGGGGCGGGATAAAAATTGGAATCACGTTGAGTCTGTAATAAAGATCGCTTCTGAATTCGCCGTCTTCCATCATAGTTTCCAGATTCCGGTTGGTAGCGGCGATGACGCGGATATCAATGGGAATGGCTTTATTTCCGCCGACTTTTTCGATGGTGCGCTCCTGCAGCATGCGAAGAAATTTGACTTGCAGGAAAATGGGAATGTCGCCGACTTCATCCAAAAACAGAGTGCCGCCGTTTGCCAGCTGGCATTTTCCAATCTTTCCACCTTTTTTTGCACCGGTAAATGCACCGTCTTCGTAGCCGAAGAGTTCACTCTCTAAAAGGGTTTCAGGAATGGCGCCGCAGTTGATGGCAACGAAAGGTCCGCCCTGTCTGCTGCTCTGGTTGTGGATGGCTCTGGCAAAGAGTTCTTTCCCAGTGCCGCTTTCTCCGCGAATGAGGACGGTAGAGTCGCTGCCTGCAATTTTGCGGGAGAAGTCGATCACTTCCGAGATGGCTTTGGATTCTCCTACAATGTCGCTGAATTCTACTTTGTAATCCGATTCATGGAGGATTTTAGAGGCGATGTTGCTGGCTTCTGTGAAGCTCTTCATATTGAGTATTGTGCCATGCTTTTTTCCGTTGTTTTCAATCCGTTTGGCGGTCAGCAGCACGTTGACATCACCTTGTTCTCCTCGAATGGTGACTTCGTTATCAATATAGGCGGCACTCTTTTGTATGGCAGAAATGACTTGGTCAGGCAGAATTGCGCTGATATGTTTGCCGATCAGTTGTTCTGTAATGCCGAAATTCCGCGTGGCAGACTCATTGACGCGATAGATCATAGACTGGTCATCTACCGCGATAACGCCGTCGTGGACAGAGTTTAGAATCGCAAGGGTTTCATTGAGGTTGACCATGAGCTGATCCGCATACTCTACGGTTTCAATTCGGCTGGAAATCAGCTCGGAAAGCTTCTCCGTAAAGCTGACAAAGATGTCGCTGCTGAAAAGACCGTTATTTTTCTGTTCGTCGGTAAAGGCAATAAAGCCGATGGCGCCGCGGATTTCTCCGTTGACATGAAGCGGTGCATAGACAGCGGCTTTCTCTTTACAGTTGTCCCGGTTTTCGCAGGCAGCGCAGGCAGGTTCTCTGCTTGGATTGTTGATGATAATTTTCTGGTTGTGCTCGATGACACTTTTGAATACATTGGGATTTTCCACTTTGTTGCCGATTTTCGCGCGGTAAAGACCGGTGCCTGTGGTTCTGATATAGTCTTTATCGATGGTGGTAATGACCACGTTAAAAAGTTCTGAGACGATTTCACAAGTTTCTTGAATAAAGCTGTAATGCTTGTTCATCATGCTGACTACCCCTTTCGATTTCATAGTTACCACGATTATAACCGTTTACAGAAAATTGTCAACTTATTTGTTGGCACAAAACTTGCGCGGAACTATGGTATCACATACAGAACTTTATTTAAAGGAGGTCAATGATGACAAATAAAATGAAGCAGAGTGCCAAGATGGATACCATTCCGTTCTCCGGCATCAGAAAAGTCTTTGAAGCAGCGGGTAAGCTGGAAAAGGAAGGGAAAGAAATCATCAATCTGGGCATCGGTCGCCCGAACTTTGATACGCCGGCATTTATCAGGGATGCGGCGAAAAAAGCACTGGACGACGGGTATACGTACTATACGTCCAACTACGGCACAGAGGGACTGCGTCAGGCAGCCGCAGACAAGTTCAACCGGGATAACGGGCTTGCCATGTCCATGGAGGATATCATTGTTACGGTAGGCGCAAACCAGGCGGTCTCTATCGCCATGACTGGGCTGCTGGATCCAGGTGATGAAGTCCTGGTGCCGAATCCGTCCTGGCTCCATTATTTTTACTGTGCAGAACTGGCAGGCGCAAAGACTGTATCCTATCCGCTGCTGGAAGAAAATGACTTTAATGTACAGATTGAGGAGATCGAAAAACTAGTTTCTCCGAAAACAAAGATGATCATCGTCAATACGCCAAATAATCCGACCGGCTCTGTTCTCAACAGAGAAAGCCTGGAAAAAATTGCGAAAATCGCGAAGGACAACAATTTAATCGTTCTTTCTGATGAAATTTATGAAAAATTGTTATATGATGAAAGTACCCATACCAGCATTGCGTCTCTGCCGGGCATGGCAGAGCGAACCATCATCATCAACGGGGTTTCTAAGGCATACGCCATGACAGGCTGGAGAATCGGTTTTGCCGCGTCTAAAAATCCAGCGTTTATCAGCGCGATGATTCGTGTGCTGCAGTACACGGTAACCTGTGCCACTTCTGTATCCCAGTATGCAGCAGAGGCGGCGCTGGCAGGACCACAGGACTGCATTGAGGAGATGCGGGTGCAGTTTGACCGCAGAAGAAAGCTGGTCTATGAATCGATCAATCACATAGACGGACTCAGCTGTAATTGTCCAAAAGGCGCATTCTATTGCTTTATGAATATTAAAGAACTTGGCATAACCGACGAAGAAGCTTCAGCGTATTATCTGCATGAAGCCGGCGTTGCCATGATTCCGGGTTCCGCTTTCGGCGTGTACGGCAGCGGGTATCTGCGCATTGCTTTTTCCAATTCTTATGAAAACATTGAGAAGGCCATGGAAAAAATCAAAGCGGCAACAGAAAAATTGCTGAAAAAATAATTGGATCTGGAGGAATTTCCATGTTAAATATATTGCATTACGAGATCAGAAAAGGCGATAAATGGATCAAGGACGTGACGGTCAGAGATGACGCTGGTCATGAGACCCATTTTCCACTTTATGCGATCTGCGGGGAGGGGGAAGGACCAGTACTGTGCATCACCTCTGGTGTGCATGGGACAGAGTATCCAGGCATCGGCGCGAACCTGCAGCTGTTTCATGATCTTTCACCGGAGGAACTCTGTGGCACGATCATCGGGGTGCCCCAGTGCAATTTTGCATCCTTTGCGGCAAAGGTGCCGTTTGTCAATCCGATTGACGGTAAGAATCTCAATGATACGTTTCCGGGCGATGCCAACGGTACAATGACAGAGCGGCTTTGTCATATGCTGGTACATGAAATCGCTGCGAAAGCCGACTATCATATTGATATGCACAGCGGTGACAGCATCGAATGGCTGTATCCATACGCCTTTTATCACATCAACGAGATCGATGACGAAACAACGAGAATTTCCAGGAAACTGGCGGAAGTTTATGGACTGGACTATGTTTCCCATACAGAAACAGCCGGCGCTGGCGCTACAGATGCGGGGAATTTCTATGCAGCAGTCTGTGAACTTGGCATTCCCAGCATTCAGCCGGAAATTGGAGGCATTGGTCTCATTGAGGCAGAAACCAAGCAGCTCCATTATCAGGGGGCAAAGAATGTGCTGATGCATCTGGGGATGCTTTGCGGCACACCGGAAGTCAATGCAAAGCAGCGGGCCATTGGAAAATTCTACCGACTGTGTGCTGCGCAGGATGGCATTTTCACATGTCTGGTGACGCCGGGAGAAAAAGTTGTAAAAGGGCAGCACCTTGCCAGCCTGACGGATTATCACGGGACGGAAGTATACCACGAATTTTACGCAGAAGAAGATGCAGTCATTTTGTGGGTGATGTCTACTTTGGCAGCATGCAAGGGTGACAATCTCATGGCAATCGGCGTCATTTAAAGGAGGAAACAAATTTTGAAAATAGGAATCATTGGATACGGCGGCGTTGGCAAGGCACTGATCCGGCTGTTGGAGATGCAGAAGGAACTTCTGGAAACAGAGGGACTTGTTGTTACCGTAAATTACATCATTGACTATAACGGCGGCATTTATGATGGGGACGGAATCGATCTGGCGGCGTTGGCAGCATTTACAGCGCATGAAAAAGATATCACCCAATTTGCCGGCGGCAGCCAGACGCTTACCGCAGCAGATATGGAAGCTGACCCTGCCATTGATCTGGCAGTGATCATGACGCCGACCAACAAAGAAACCGGACAGCCTGGACTTGGTTATGCAGAACGTCTGTTAAGCGCGGGAAAGCATGTGGTGATTTCTGATAAAGGACCCGTCATGTTGGCATATCACAAACTGGCGGCACTGGCAAAATCTTGCGGCGTACAACTTGGGATTGGCTGCACCACCGGCGGTGCGCTGCCTTCTGTCAACGGCGGTGTGATGGATTTAGCGGGCAGCAGCATCACTTCCATTGAGGGTGTGCTCAACGGTACGACCAACTTTATTTTGAAATATATGGAAGACTATCACTGCGAATACGCGGAGGCACTGAAAATCGCGCAGGAATGCGGCATCGCTGAAACCAATCCGACTTTGGATGTAGAGGGCTGGGACACTGCTGGAAAGCTGCTGATTTTAACCAATGTACTTATGGGGCAGCAGAAAACACTGGCGGATATCCGGGTCAGCGGCATTACAGAGCTTTCTGCAGCAGATATTGCACGTGCAGCCGCAGCAGGAATGAAATATAAGCTGGTCGGAAAGACCGTCAGAAAAGATGGACAGCTGCATCTGTCTGTTGGTCTTGAAAGACTTCCTGCGGAGCATTTGCTTTACAGTGTAGAAGGAAAAAATAAGGCAGTTAGATATGTTTCTGACACGCTGGGTGAGCTTGCGATCATCGGCGGCGCATCAGGGGTTATCCCCGCGGCGGCATCGATTTTGCGGGATATTGTAAACA
>CANBFZ010000135.1 GCA_947367725.1 uncultured Eubacterium sp. | reverse complement strand
TCGCAGAGACTGCGAGAGACTTCGTGCTTATCAAACGAATCCAAATAATCCTGAGAATATAGCTGCTCTCCCAAGAACCAGAAAAGAGGATCTTCCGGACACCGCACCGATTCGTTATCTCGAAGAACGAGAGACACCTGCCGGCATGATCCTGTTTAATTCCACAGCAAGCGACGTGATACAGATGACATTGCACTATAGCCTGGAAGAACTGACGATTGAAGAATGCAGCCATCTTGGCATGATGGCACTCCTAATCGGCAAACTGCCGGTAGGCGGTCGTTGCGCAGAAGAATTCCAGAAATGCTGCCGCAGTGTTTTGAGTTCTTTACATACGGACGCCTTTGCTTATTCTGACAAGGCAGCAGACTTCCTGAAATTTCAGATTCAGGCAGACACCTTTTCGGAGACTTTTGAAGAGGCACAACGCCTACTTAGGGATTTGACAGAGCGAACAGAATTTTCACATCCATACTGTGTAAAACAGATTCTGCGTGAAGCTCTTACAGCATACAAAACAGAGACTCCTAATGTATCTAATAGAGTAGCGGCCTGTTATTCTCATAGTGCTGCTGCTTTGGAACACATGCAGGGACCGATATTTTGGAAACATGTAGAAGATATATTACAGCAACCGGATGAAGCAGTGACAGCGCTGTGTGAACAGCTGGAATATATCGCAAAAAAAGTATTTAGCCAGTCAACGTTAACAATCGGTCTTTCCTGTCATGAAAAAATCTTTGATCAGATTAAAGACAGATTTCTGTTTTCCTCCGAACGTTGTGCTAATATCCCGTGGCATACCCCTCTACTTTCAGAAAATGAAGCTTTTCTGATTCCGGGGAATATGCAGACAAATGCAATTGGTGCAAGAATTTCGGCTCCTACCGGTCAGTTAATCGCTGCCTGCCTGTTGGCAGAGGATGCAGCGACAACCACCATACGTAAAATAGGAGGTGCTTATACCGTAAAACTCTGCCTGACACAGGAAAAAGATTTGTTATGTCTTTCCAGCAGGGATCCGCATCTTGGGCAGACTATAAACCGTTTTCTCCAGTGCCCACAGGCCGTAGCAAACGCTTCAGATGAAGAAATTCAACATGCGATTATTGCTGCTGCCGCTATGTTTGATAAAAATTCACCAGCCGGTCTGGTCGGTTTTATCTCGCACAACGATTACGATGACACTGCCCATAACTATTTTAACGGAATTACTCCTGCTATACAGCAGGAAAGGTGGTCACAGCTGATTCACGCTGATGCCGATGAAATCCGTGCCTGTGCAAAGATATTGAAAGAAGCATTCCGACAGCGCCACTTCTGCACCGCAGCGGCAAAGGAAAAGGCTGAGTGCAATATAAACTTATTTAACAGAATTACTTCTATCTAATAATATTCTAAAATGCAAAATAAATTATAAGGAGCGTGTGATGAAAAATAATACATTGTATGAATTACTCAAAAATACAGGCTACCGGGGATTTCACCTGGCGGAAACCCATTACATCAAGGAGCTGCAGTGCGAAGCATGGCTTCTTACTCACAGCAGCGGTGCCAGTCTTCTCTACCTTGATACGGAAGACAAGACAAAAACCTTCAGCCTTTCCTTTCGTCTGGCTCCGGAAGACCACACCGGTGTTGCTCACATTATCGAACACACCATGCTCAGCGGCTCTCAAAAGTACAAGGTTAAAAACTGGGGCGGCGACGGTCTGCTTAACTCTTTTTACGGTGCTTTCACCATGCGGGATTCTTCTATGTACCCCGTTTCATCAAAAAACGAAAAAAGCTTTCAGGAACTGGTAAAAGTCTATACTGACTGCGTCTTCGCACCCCTTGCACTGCAGTCTGACAAAACCATGCTGCAGGAAGGATGGCACTACGAATACGATAAAGAAACAGACCGGCTTTCCTATTCCGGTATCGTCTACAGCGAAATGCAGAGCGCCTATCAGATGCCGGAATTCGTCCTGGGTACTGCGCAGGTTCGCGCTGCCCTTCCAAAGACTTCGCTTTACTATGATGTCGGCGGCGACCCTGCCTATATTACGGATCTGACCTATGCACACTTTCTGGAAACCTATTACAAGGTATTTATTCCAGAAAACTGTCTGGCTTTTGTCTATGGGAAAACCTGTCTGGAAGAAGTTCTGAATACTGTAGACCCTTATCTCACACAGGCCGTTTCCGGCAAACTTCCTCCCCGCGTGCAGGGAAGTCCCGCGCTATGGAACGGAAAGCCTTACACAGAGTGCTATCCGCTGCCGGAGGACGCCTCCGCTGAAAAAAAATCCTTTATCGGTTGTAACTGGGTGATTTCCCGTGAACCATACGAATTAGCTTCGGCAGCTATTCTGGCAGACATTCTGCATCAGAAGCTTCCGTCTATGCTTTCCCAATATAACCTGGAATTTGTCTGCCAGCGTGATCATTACTGGCCTATGCTGACTCTTACAGTGCGAAACTCCAATCCTGACGAAATTACGGGTTTTAAGGAGAAAGTCACTTCCGCTTTGAAGACAATCAAAGAGCAGGGACTTACCGAAAAGGTCATTCAGTCTGCAATCAACACTGCACGCTTTGGCGCTGATCCAGAGCTGGCATTTTTACCTGCCGGCGTTGCTTGCGGCATCAAATCCACTGTGGCGTGGTGTCACGATCAGAAACCATGGTCTTATATCGAAACGGAAGACTATTTCCAGTGGTTATCAGGACAAAATCTGCCCGTTTATTTTTCCAATCTTTTGCAGAGACTGCTGCTGGAAAACGAGCTGTATTCCCAGTTTGTGCTGAAAGCTGTTCCCGGACTTTCCGAAAAGAGAAAAGAAGAAGAGCAAAAGCGGCTTTCCGAAATCAGAAATGCGCTGTCAGAGCAGGAGTTTGCTGAACTGCTTGCTAAAACTGAAGCACTGCATCAATATCAGCAGACCCCTGATCATCCTGAGGATGTGGCTGCTCTCCCAAGGACGGAAATTTCCGATTTGGAAAAGGATGCACCTGTCCGCTATGTGGAAGAGAGGGAAACTGCTAAAGGAACCGTACTGTTTTATCCGGAAGAAAAGCATATCATCAAAACGACTCTGCACTACAGTCTTCCGCCTCTCAGTGCCTGTGAATATCAGCAGATGGGTATTCTCACCCTTTTATTCGGTCAGAGTGCAGATCATGACGACAATCTGCAGGCGCAAATCAGCGCATACACCAACGGGCTTACCATGACGCCGCAGTACTACACAAAGGATTCTGCGGATTTTGTTAAACTGCAAATTCAGTTTGACTGTCTGCCGGAGTACTTTTCTGACGCACAACGGCTTGTGGATAAACTGATACGGGACATTTCTCGCACTACGCCTGAACATCTGCGGACTTTGCTGCATCAATATGTTTCTGCCTTTGTCTCTGCCGTGCCGGATACCTGCGGCTGGGCAAAATCGAGCTGCAGTCCTGGCGGTGCCGCTGCCAGAAATTATCAGGGTTTCGGGCTCTATCAGTACGCAAAGAAGATTTTGGAAGATTTGCCTGGCTGCTTTGAAACCCTGTCATCTGAACTGGAAAGCCTTGCGAGGACAGTTCTGAATCCTGCACGTCTGACGGTAGGTATTTCCTGCTGCAAATCCATATTTGAGAATGCTGCCGCTAAACTGATTTTCGGTTCTGTTATACCGGAAGACCCGGACTGTGATAAAGTCAGCACGGAAAACTGCCCCCTCTTTTCTCCAAAAGAAGCATTGCAGATTTCCGGCACCATGCAGTACACGACTCTGGCATTCAAAGTACCCGCACCGACCGGTGCGCTGCTTGCCGCAAGCAAACTGGCACAAAGTTTCGCAGTTTCTTCCATTCGCGATATAGGCGGCGCTTACCACGCGAAAGTGCTATTAAATACCGAGGGCGACCTAATGTTTCTAATCAGCAGAGACCCGCACCTGGCGCAAACCTTTGCAAACCTTCGGAATCTTCCTGAACAGATTCGCGCTGCTGACGATGCCCAGGTCAAAGATGCTGTTATCACCGCTGCTGCCTCCTTCGCATCACCGATTACCTTCAGTGCAACCGACTATGAAACCTGCGGCAGCTACGATCACGCGGTGCGAAACTATTTTATCGGCTTCACCCCGGAAAAGCAGCAGGCACTTTGGGAAGACCTGCTTGCGGTCACCACAGAAGATGTGCACCGCTGCGCGGAAATCCTGAAACAGGCGGTTCATACAGAGAGCTACTGCAGCGCCGCTTCCTCCGCTGCGCTGGAAAAGGATGGATATCTTTTTGAAGAACAGATCTGCCTGTAAGCAAAGTGTACGCGAAGCGAGTATCGTTCGCGAAGGATTCGTTGAAGCATACAGAAATATCGAACCATCGGCAGTTCCTATGTTATTAACAAAAGCTGCCCGCACCAACGGTCCTTTCCGTCAGTGTGGGCAGCTCCCTTTTTTCGATGGATTATTTTCAGTGCCATCAATCGTGCGCTACATTTTCATTTTTCTGCAAATGTTATCCAACTTTTCTTCCACTTTCTGCACATCGCCCTGGGCGCACAGCAAAATCAGTTTATCACCACCGTGCAGCACAGTGCCTCCGCCAGGCACGATTTCTTTATTTTCCCGTTCTACAGAAACCACCAGACAACCCGCCGGCAACAGCATTTTTTCGATTTTTTCGCCGTCCATACGGCTGCCGATGTATACCTGCGACTCCATCAAAACCTTGTGACCCCGACTTTCCTCAGTCGTGCCGTAAGAGGCGCGCTTTGACAGCATACGGGTAAGGAGCTGGTCATAAATGGGTTTTCCCTGCAGCAAATCCGCCACAATATATGCAGCCAGCGCTACCGTCGCCACGGACAGGAAATTCTTGAAATCCCCGGACATTTCCGTAATCAAAATCACCCCGGTCACCGGCGCGCGCACAATGGAGGAAAATAATCCTGCCATGCCCAGAATTACAAAATTTGCCAGATAACTGTTTTCAAATCCCAGTGCCTGCTGCATCCCCTCGGCGAAGAGGCCGCCGCTGATGGCGCCCAGTACCAGGAGAGGCAGGAAAATGCCGCCCGGCACACCCGATCCGAAACTGATCATAGAAAAGCAGAATTTCAGCAGCAAAAGCACCACCAGCACAGCAATTCCATAGCTCCCTGCTGCAACCTCGGTGACCAGTCCGTGACCGCTTCCCAAAACCTTTGGAAAGAAAGCCGCCAGAAAGACCGCGCAGATAAATGGCACCGCAATCCGCATGCTGCGGCGCGGCAGCATGTCATAGGCGTCTTGTACCTTTGCGGTCACCCGGTTATAAAATACGCCGAAAATCCCCAGTAGCACACCCAGCAGAATAATCATCCAGTACCGCGCAAGAGGCAATTTTCCATCTATAGAAAGTCCAAATACCGGACTGAGCCCGAATATGTAAGAGGACACAAAATCACTGGCGATGGACGCCGCCATGGTGGACAGCAAAACCTCGGTGGAAAAATTTTTGTGAAGCTCTTCCAGCGAAAACACGACACCGGCAAGCGGCGCGCCGAAAGCCCCGGCAAGACCTGCGCCTGCGCCGCAGGTCATCAGCATCTTTTCCTCGGTTCGCAGATGCCCCGACAGACGAGAAAATCCCTTTCCCACCATGGCGCCAAGCTGAATGCTGGGACCTTCTCGTCCCAAAGAAAGCCCCGCGCCGATGGCACAGATGCCGCCAATAA
>CANBFZ010000134.1 GCA_947367725.1 uncultured Eubacterium sp. | reverse complement strand
CGCACCGAAAAATTTCTTCGGTTTATGCAGGGCCCCCGGATCAAGTCCCCCCGAAAGGGTTCTGCCAGAAGCCGGCACAACTAAATTGTACGCTCTGGCAAGACGCGTAATGCTGTCCAGCAGAATCACGACATCCTTACCGTGTTCTGCCAGCCGCTGAGCTCTGGCAAGTACCATTTCCGCAACTTTTACATGGTGCTGTGGCATTTCATCAAAAGTAGAATAAATCACCTCTCCACCAGAAAGGGATCGCTTCATATCGGTGACCTCTTCCGGTCGTTCATCGATGAGCAGCACAATCATTTCTACTTCTGGATGCTTCTTCTCAATCGTATTGGCAATGCTCTTTAAAAGCGTTGTTTTTCCTGCTTTTGGTGGTGCTACAATCAGACCTCTCTGCCCTTTTCCAATGGGTGCAATCAGGTCAATCAGTCGCATAGATAGTTCCTTACTGCGATCTTCCAGCGTCAATCTTTCCCGCGGGAAAATCGGCGTTAAATCCTCAAAATCCGGTCGCCTGATTGCCACGCCCGGCTCATCGCCATTGACCGTAAGCACATAAAGCAGCGCGCCAAACCGTTCTCCTTCGTTTGGCAGCCTGGAAATGCCTTTGATTAAATCTCCCGTCTTCAAATTAAATCTTCGAATCTGCGTCGGCGATACATAGACATCTCTGTCACTGGTCAAAAAATTATTAAACCGCAAAAATCCGAATCCGCCTTCAGCTAATTCCAGAATGCCTTCTACTTCAGGCCGCGCCTGTTCCTTATGGGGTTGATGCGCAGGTGTTCTTCTGCGTACCATCTGCCCTTCTGATTCTGTTGGCTGTACAGCTGACACTTCCTCTAAGACAGGCTGTTCCTCCGTCTCTTCTACTGGTGTAATTTCTGGTTCGGGCAAAATTTCCGACACCGATGCCTGAACCACTGCCTGTCCTTCCGATTCTGCCTCTTGCGCAGCTCGTTTTGCTAACGTGGCGGCTTTTGGAGGACGACCGCGCCGCTTTACAGGCTTTGGCTCTGCGACCTGCTCTGGTGCTTTCGCCGCCGCTTCCTCTGCTGGATTCACTTCTGATGCAGCGTTCTCGGCTTTTGCTGCTTCTTCTGCCGCTCTTTTCGCTAAAGTCTCTGCCTTAGGCGGACGCCCTCTTCTCTTTGCAGGCTTTGCTTCTATTTGCTGTGTTTCTGTATTCTGTAGTTCTTCCTGTTTTTTTCTTGGCATGTAACAACCAGACCTAACGGTCTGTTCCTTTCTATGTATCGTGATGATAAATGAAACTTGAGATAATTGATAAAGCGAAAACGTTTAAGATGTATCCCCCGCGCAGAATGCCGGGATATCTGTCATCTAAAGACGAAAACTCTATTTTTATTATAATACAATGCCGTTCCATTGAAAAGAGGATTTTTTTATCGAAAAAACAAGAACGCTGTCGGATTTCCAATTGCCGTTTAAGCAAGTCGGCTGCGCTGATTCTTTCCAAGCGAAAAGTTCTGCAAATCAGTATAAAATCACATGAAATGCAGAACTCACAACTTTCTATCCATTTTTCAGAAAGCAGTACCCCGCATAAAAATCCTACAGCCGATGCCTATAAAAAACCATCCACGCCGTCAAACGCGTGGTTTTCTTGATACAAAAAAACAGACTGCCCGACGGACAGCCTGCTTCTGTTCATGTACTTATTTTGTGTAATCGTAGAAACCGATACCAGTCTTTCTTCCCAGCTTGCCTGCTCTTACCATCTTTCTGAGCAGTACGTGTGCTCTGTACTTCGGATCACCATATTCATTGTACAGTACATCCATAATAGCAAGACATACGTCAAGACCAATCAGGTCGCCCAGTTCAAGCGGTCCCATCGGATGGTTTGCACCCAGTTTCATAGCAGTGTCAATGCCCTTTGCATCTGCAACACCGTCAGCCAGAATACCGATTCCTTCGTTGATCATCGGAATTAAGATTCTGTTTACAACAAATCCCGGTGCTTCCGCAACTTCTACCGGCGTCTTACCCAGTTTTTCTGCCAATTCTACGATTGTAGCCTTGGTTTCGTCAGAAGTTGTCAGACCCTGAATAATTTCTACTAATTTCATAGCAGGAACAGGATTAAAGAAGTGCATTCCGATTACCTTATCAGGTCTGCCTGTTGCAGCAGCGATCTCAGTAATGGACAAGGAAGATGTATTGGTTGCGATGATTGCTTCCGGCTTCACCAGCTGGTCAAGTTCAGCAAACAGCGCTTTCTTTGCTTCCATATCTTCTGTCGCAGCTTCGATAATCAGATCTGCATCCTTGACGATGCTGATATCTGTGGAGCCCTGAATTCTGCCCATGATTGCTGCCTTATCCTCAACAGTAATCTTTTCTTTCTTGATCATCTTGTCTAAGTTCTTCTCTACTGTTGCGATTCCCTTGTCTACAGAAGTCTGTCTTCTGGCTCTCAGTACTACTTCGTAACCGTTCTGTGCAAGTACCTGAATGATGCCTGCGCCCATGGTGCCGGTTCCTAATACACCAACTTTTTTCATTATAATAACCTCCTACTATATGATTGTTAATTTTATTAAAAAGTTTTGTTAAAAAATTAACTTTCCTCTTTTCCTAATTATAGCACAATAAAAAATAAAGTAAACCCCCCCAATTGAATTATTTCTCAGATATATTGCCCAAGGATTTCACAAATCCCATCTGACAACTGCAGAAATGCGCATAACTGTCCCAAATTATAGTCATCCATCGCCTCCAAAGACAATGTTACCCCTGGACGACTTCCCTTTACAAAAGATTGCTGCGCTGTCTCAAGAAGAAGTAAGTTTAGAGAGCCGTCTTCATGACAACCTTCAAAAAACGGTGTCATGATGTCAAAGTTGTCCTTTTCAACCAGCAAAAGAGTCTGAAATGCATCCTCCGCAATCTGCTCTGCTGCCGCAGGCAGCTGCACTGCCCTTCCCTGCCACGCCGCAAGTCCTGCAAGTTGTTTCTGCCAGAACAGAACGGTAGCTCTGCCGCCGCAGGTCTTTTCACAGGCAACACGACCGATTGCATAGTCTGTCCCATCCGCATCCCATACAGGAGACGCCAGCATATCATAAAAACCGGATAAATAGCGTTTGATGTCCACACCACAAATAGCCAGGGGAAGCAGCACCGCACAAGTTCCCGCACCAAAAGCAGGCGCAATATCTGGATAGGCAATCAACGGATAATCATTTTCAGACGCCTCTAACGTCAGCAATTGACTACCGCCGCCAGCAATAGCAAAGATTCGTTCTGCCGCCTGTTCCTTTCCACAGCGGCGGATCAGCAGTCGTTTCAACACGGCATAAGCACTGCGAAACTGCACAGGTTCGGCACCCTCTGTCACAGCTACTATGGTAAATTGCTTGTCTTCCAGTTTCTCTAAAAGTTCCGCATAGGCAGAAGGCGACAATGTATCGCCAAATACCAATATGGCGACACCTTTCTTTTGCGGCTCTGCCGCAGAAACCGCAGCATCAATCAATTTAGCCATCATGCCTGTCGCCAAAACCACCACCGTATCACTATTTTGTACAATCTGATCGGCAAGCGTCTGCAGCTTTTCTGCCTGCGCCTGATCTGCCCGCGTGATAGAACTGCGTACCCATTCTGTCTCCCAAAGTACATCCAGCGCCGCACTGCACTTCTCTTTGAAAGGCTCCAGCGAAAGCTGGTCAAAATTTCTTTTCTCAATCGTTAGATTCATATCAGTTTCTCCTGTTGCTTGATTTTAATATTCCGAACGGCGCAGGAAATCTGCAGTATGCTAGGTCTGTATCCCATCATACATATGTCCATCTGTAAAGTAGTATACCGCAAAATTCCTATGCGTCAATCGATTTAGCGGCTACATTCCACAATTTATTCTAAAACCATCAATGGTCAGTCTGTATCTCCTACAACCTATGAAAAAACAGAGCTTCAACCTTGTGCAATTGAAACTCTGTTATTTTTTACTTTTATTTCTCCGGCTTCATGGTCGGGAACAAAATGATATCCCGAATACTTGAGGAATCTGTGATTAAGATAATCACTCTGTCAATGCCGATGCCAAGGCCGCCCGTCGGCGGAAGACCGACTTCCAACGCGTTGACAAAATCCATATCCATTGGATGTGCTTCGTCGTCTTCACCGGAATCCAGCTGTGCTTGCTGCACAGTAAACCGCTCAAACTGATCGATTGGATCGTTGAGTTCAGAGAATGCGTTGCAGACTTCCCATCCGTTGATATAGCCTTCAAATCTCCTGGTAATTCTCGGATCCTGCGGGTCTCTCTTTGCCAGCGGAGAAATTTCCACTGGATGTCCCACAACAAAGACTGGTCCGTCCAGATAGCCCGGTACGTCCTCACAATATGTTTCAAACATCTCTGCAATCAGCTTGCCGCGGGTCATTTCCTTGACTTCATCTGCATCCATGCCGTATTCGATCGCTGCAGCTCGCGCCGCTTCATCTGTATCGATCTTGTGGAAATCCACACCGGTAATTTCTTTGACTGCGTCAGTCATGTCCAATCTTCTCCAAGGCGGTGTGACATCAAAATCTTTCCCCTGATAAGTGATGACTGGTGTTCCGTTGACCGCCATGGCCGCCTTGTAAATCACCTGCTCCGTCACGTCCATCATGCTTTCCATGTTGCCATACGCCATATAGCATTCCATGGAAGTAAATTCTGGATTGTGATTTCTGTCCATGCCCTCATTTCTGAACATCTTGCCCATTTCATAAACTCGATCCAGACCGCCTACGATGAGACGTTTCAGATAAAGCTCATTGGAAATACGCAGTTTCATGTCGATGTCCAAAGTATTGTGATGGGTATTGAACGGTCTTGCGTTGGCGCCGCCTGCAATGGTCGTCAAAATCGGCGTATCTACTTCTAAGAAATTATAATCCTCTTCCAGGACTCTCTTGATTTCGTGAATAATCTTTGCCCGCTTATAGAATGTTTCTCGAACGTCCGGATTGACAATCAAATCCACATATCTTTGTCTGTAACGGATATCGGTATCTTTCAGACCATGCCACTTGTTTGGCAGCACCTGCAGAGATTTGGAAAGCAGCACCAGCTTTTCAACCTGAATGGAAACCTCACCTGCTTTGGTCTTGAAAATCGTGCCTTCTACACCGATGATGTCCCCGATATCATAAGTTTTGAACCAGTCATATTCTTCTGGTCCGATATTGTCTTTCTTTATGACGCACTGGATTCTGCCCTGTTTATCCTGTATATCGACAAACGCCATTTTTCCCATTCTTCTGCATGCCATAATTCTGCCGGCGCAGGAAACTTCCTGATCCTCCATGGCATCGAAATTGTCTTTGATATCCATGCTGTGGGCGGTCACGTCCCAAGTTTCATTGAGAAATGGGTTTCTGCCCGCCTCTTGCAGTTTCTTCAGCTTTTCTCTTCTGATGACTCTCTGTTCGTTCAGCTTTTCTTCCGAAAGTTCTTCCACTTCCGGATTTACATTCACATTGTTATCCTGTGTACTCATATTTTTCCCCTTATATTACTTGGTGATTTCTTCAATTCTATAGTGCAACACGCCGTCCGGAACGACAATCTCGGCCACTTCGCCGATACCTTTGCCAAGGAGTCCCTGTCCTACAAGAGATTCATTAGAAATTTTAGCAGGCTCTGCAAAAGGATCCGCTTCTGTAGAACCCACGATGACAAAAGACTGCGCCTCGCCAGTGGTCGTTTCCACAACTTTTACTGTAAGACCCACGTTGACATGGTCGCCGGAAAC
>CANBFZ010000133.1 GCA_947367725.1 uncultured Eubacterium sp. | reverse complement strand
TTCATAGTGATTCCCCAGATAATAAAATCTAAGACTATCCTTGCTTTCATCAATCAAAGATAAAAGTTTATCCTTCAAAAGCAGCGTCTGCGAACTGTCCAAAATACATTCAAACACGGAATTTTGCACCCGCTGTCCATAATCAACGCACGCCTTGGCAACCTTACGGAGTCGAGTTTTTCCAGCTTTATCCTGCGTAGATACGTCATATGTAATCAGCACTAACATGCTTCATCCTCCTATTTTTCCTACAAACTATCATGCATCCACAATCAAATAGGTGCAGATCCTCTAACATCTTCAATCTCCTGCTTTCTCGCAAATATCATCGTAAAACATATCTATCATATCTTGTTTCCCTACTATGCTTTTTCTGACACCTGCACAGAATACTGCCTAATGCATCAGCCGCGTTCTTTTTGCCAGGCGCCATACTTTGTCTGTTGCTTACACGAAAAACACAACTGCCGCGCAAGTACCCCATGTCCTGCTTATCTGCCATACTTCTGCCACCTATTTCCAGAGGAACGGTGGATAACTTTCAAGATCACCGCGTATCGTGCGCGCCAGCAGCATCGCTTGCACATGAGGGACTAGACCCCACGGAATTTTTTCATCCAAAAACGGATGTGTAAGCATTTCTTTTTTTCTCTGCTGCCATGCGGATAAAAACTGCTTTCGTCCGTCCTCATTGAGCAAAACTGCGCCGTCCGCCTGCGTCTGAAAGTGTTCCGCTTTCATGATTTTTCGATTGATTAAAGATAAGACAAAGCGATCAGCCATTACACCCCGCAACTCCTCCATCAAATCCAGCGCCAGCGACTTTCTGCCGGGTCTGTCAGTATGCAAAAAACCTACATAAGCATCTAGACCTACACCTTCCAATGCGCCGGCACAATCTGTTCCCAGCAAAGTGTACGCAAAAGAAAGCAACGCATTAACCCGATCGAGAGGAGGTCTCCGGTTCCGTCCACAAAACGAAAAGTCCTCCTTTTGATTCAGGATCAAAGCATCAAAAATCGAGAAGTATCGAGACGCCAGCTCCCCCTCAATGCCGCGCAAAGAGTCCATTGTCTCACAGATGCGAATCCTGGAAAGCCCCTGATGAAGCTGGGCAGAAACTTCCTTGATCTGCTCTGCATCCACCCGCAAACCATGATCTCTAACCGTTCGTTCCAAACTCCATCTGCAATTAAATACCTTTCCCAAAATCATCCCTTTGGCGTAAGACAGGCTAAAATCTTGATCCTCCGAAATCCGATATTGCGCTTTTCGCAGCAGTACATTCCCATACGACATGCCCAGGGTTCGTGCAAGAAATTTCCCGCGAGGCGAGAAAAAACACAGCCCGATTTCTTTCCGCGCGCAGGCGCCCATCAGGGCAGGAGATGCCCCTTTATACGAAAAACTGATCACTTGCTCCAGCGTATGCAGCGGAAATCTGCCAACCGTTTCCTCGTCGCGAAGGATGACTACGTTTTCGCCATCCAGCGCCAGATACACGTCCTCTGAAAGTACATACAATGTGTTCAGCAATTTTTTCATTACAGCATACCTCCTTCTCCCAGTCGGTCTGCGATATACTGTTCTACGTCAAGATTTTTATTCAGCTTTGGCAAACATAGGTCTTTCAGCGAACAGCTCCTGCATTTCTTGCTAGTCTTCACCTTCGGCGTATACCCTTTCCGGTAAAGTCCGTGCATTTCCCTGCACAATTCCACCACCTGTCTGCGCAAAGTTTCATCAAATACAACCTCCGTCCGGCGCTTCTTTTCCCCGTAAAACAAATATCCCTTTGGAATGTCCGTGATAAACTGTTCTTCCAGACACATGGCCTGCGCGCAAAGCTGTACAGCGTCTTCAATGCCATCTTTCTCCGTTCCCCGCTTATATTCCACCGGTACAACCGTCCAGGCGCCGTCATAGCCTGATAAAGTGATGCCGTCCCGCTGTTTTCGAAATTCCACGATATCGCATTGTCCGGAAAGTCCCAGCTGCCGTGAGGAAATGCGGAGACCCCGCATGATGATCAAGTCTCCGCGCTTTTCTACAGACATCTCATCATGGGCTTTCTTGTGCATCAAAAGCCCTGCTGTCGTCTGATAATTTTCCGCCCACTGCTGCTCCACATGAATCAGCGCCCACTGTCTGCGGCAAAAGGCAAAGTGCTGAATGCCCGAAAGCTGCAAGTATTCTTCTTCTGTATATACAGCCATTTTACATGCCCTCGATGATTTCAGGCTCCAAATTTTCCAACGGCATCAGTCTGATCTCATAATCGTCCAGACAAGTTGCCAGTTTTTCTGGCTCTTTCTGCTGAATCTGCAGCGAATCATGTACTTTAGCAGAAGAATACTGCCCAATCTTATTATTGTGTCTCCACCAATACACCTTCACAATTTCCATGCTTCCATCGGGACGCGCCGAAGATGCATCATTGACAAAGAGAGTGCGCAGCGCTTCTTTCAGCGCTTCTGCATCATCTTCCGTAAAACCTGTTTTCTCTGCCAACTGTACATTGATTGACCCTTTGATCTCATAAAGACCAAATCCAATCCGATGCTTCATTCCCATGGTATCAGACCCTTTTTTATTGCCAGGTTCACTGTTTACACTCTTTGTAATCTGCTGACTGATTACTTCTACGGAAGACATGCTCTTTGCCTGATGAATCGATACCGGCCCCCGTACACCTACGGAAACGCCTTCCTTCGGCGCTGCTCCTTTAAAAGCGAACACCTGTCCAAACGCTCTCACATCATACCAAAGTTCACAGGCTTGTTTTGCGAATTCCTCTGAAGAAAGCCCTGTTGGGAGATTGGTTTTGACCCGATCACTGAGACTCTTTTCTCCGTCGTCACAGCGTTCTTCAGACTGCACAAAAATCTTTTCTCCATTATCCTGCAAACGGTTACGCAGTTTTCTTTTAATGCATACGTCTGAGATCTCGCCTCTCCCATCATAAGTAGTTCTTGGACGATTTCCATCCAGTGGGTTGCCGTTTGGATTGGCGTCTGTTACTGCTGCCAGCGCGATAAAATCAATCTTGTTCTGTAAAATACTCATTTGGTTTCCTCCTCTTTTTCCTCACTTTTCGCTTTATTCTTCCATCTTAAGTCTTCCCGTTCAGCATAATATCCGGTAAGATAGAGATAGCCCAACGCTTTATTTTCCTTATCAATTCCTATTAGATTTAGAATTTCACCAATTTCCTGTCGATAAAATTCCCTCTTCTGCGGCGGTAAGCTCTGTAAATATGGCATCGCTTTTTGTTCCAATAAGGCCAAAGTCGATGCTGGATGTTGTGCATAAATACTTTGCATTCTGGTTGCATTCGGTTCCCTCTTCTCATCCTCACTATAGGTACTGCGCTCTATCTTCTCATATACCGCCAGCAGCCGTCCATAACAATAATCTCTATTTTGCTCTTTTCTATCCAGCGCCATTTCAATCTCCTTTCCATACGTCTGTTTCCAATATTTTCGAATCAATGCGCAAGCTGTGGACAAAATGTATTCTCTATTTCCCTTTGAGAACGACAGCGGTTTATTGCACTGTCTGAAAATCCCATCCACAAAATCTCGCGGCAGTCTTTTTCCATCCACGATACAGTGAAACAATCTTTGATACTGCATAATCATCAGTTTGTCATTGACATACAGCATCGATTTTCCCTGCTGGTTTTCTCGTTCCACACCAAACGCGTTGTTTACGATTTGTATAATTTCCGGTGTTTTTACAACAAGCTTCCGTTTTCGATCCGCATCAAATGCGGGAAACGTCCAACAGCAGTCTTGATACCAGTTTTCAATTCTTGCGAAAAACTCCGGCGCCTTCATTGCATGATAATACACAATAGAAAGCCGTCCCGTGGTCGCCGCTTCCATCGCCATAATTGCAATATCATCCGAAGTCTTAAATTGATCCTTATGTCCGTTGATGCACTTTTTCAGTTGCGTCTTATACTCCGGCATTGTGGTTGGTTTCGAAAAAATACCTTCATCAGAGGACGGACCAAACAGATCCTCTCCAACCTGCGGCACTTTCTTTCCCGCAGGATTCCAGCATAGATAAAAGCGTTTATCCGTTTTACCAACATAGAACCCCTGCTGTTTCGCCAGCCAGCGCAATGCATTATGCGCTTTTTGGGATGCTTCATAACTGACAGCATAGGCTTCCTCACCCGTATAAAATCTCCCCCGATAGGTAAAATCTTTATCATCATTGGCAGAAATCAACTTCGCGCCATAGCTGGCTGCCAGTATGCCTTTCGGATGATTCGCAGAAATCACACCTGCTTCTCCCGTCAGATAACAAATGTCCGTTTTCGCCTCCTGTGCTTTTTTCTCCAGATAGTAATGCTGATAATCCTCTATTAACTGCATATTCTGCCAGCAATTTTTTTCACCGGAAAGCACGTCGATCTGAAACCTGACGATGCACTTGTCATAAGTTCTTCCGCCAATTTTATCTGTCGTCAGCTTTCCCTGACTGTCAAGCTTCACGACTGCCGCCCGTATCAAATCTGCCATAAGCTGTTCTTTAGACAGATACGCATACACCGCTTCTATGGCTTCACTGCTGTAGCTGGAAGCTTTCCATGCAGCCAACCCTTCTATATACTTTGCAAACCGTCCTCTCGCAGTGTTCGCTTCCTTTTCTGTCCTCGCATACCCGGCATAATCTCCCGCCACATAAGTCAGATTATCACAAAGAGGATGTGGCGCGTCACCGCTGGAACGGCTTGCTGATTCTTCGGTCACAGGAATGATACAGACAGTAGCCTCTTTGTCTTCGATCGAATGGGCACCAATTAGATTACCCTGTAAATCCAGACTGATTTCAATTTGCGCGCTGGATTCCATATGCGCAATGGGACAAAGATACACGTCACTTTGAAAATTAGCGACCATTCCAGGATTTTGATCATAGGTATCACATGCCATTTTCATCCAGGTCAAAAATAACACCTCCTGTTTTATCAACTGTTTCAAAATTCCCATAGACAGCACCAAACGGTTTGACTTCCATTTCGCGTACCGGACGATGGATACATGCCTGCGGACGATCAAAGGTAATCACCCCGTTATGCATCACGCACCTCCAAAGCCGCACTGTCATTTTGTTTTTCGTTTCCTCAGAGTAAGCCTCATCCGCATAGGTAATGCCATGATACATCATGCCAAAATCCAATTCCGGCGTATGATCGTATGCACCGTCTCCCTCGCCGAAAACACAAGGCTTCACATACCCCTGGCACTCTCGCGTGCCCAAAAAGATATCCCGCCGCCCTCCGCGTTCAATCATTCGTTTCGCAATCTGAAAATGTTTATGTTCATTTCTGTCTTCTGCAAGCTCTGGTCTGTTTTCATTCCAGACAAAATGTGCTCTAACCTGATATCGACAGCCTTTTAAATACGTATAAAAAGACAAATCATTTTTGCTGCTGGTATACTTGATGGGACGAATTCCCTTGGATTCTGTCTGAATCGGTTCCATCACCCTGACCGCGTCAACAATCCAGGTCAGTGTCGGTTTCCAGTAAATACTATGTAAGATGCCCTTCAAAGCCTCATAAGTCGGCACCTGATACGAGAACTTTTCACCGCCGACCCGATTGATCGGATCTGAGAAAAGCGCATAATCACCGGAAACCTCAAATTCTACGACGTTTTTATACTGCATGTAATCCCTCCATTCTTTAAGAGTTTAAAAAGTCTCCCTTTTTTTCATATTGATCGATCCTGACGCCTTCCCTACTGTCGTAGGCTGCTGAGTCAAGGAAGATAACACCGGGAACCCGATTTTCGTCAATCTTTTGATCTT
>CANBFZ010000132.1 GCA_947367725.1 uncultured Eubacterium sp. | reverse complement strand
CATAAAGCGCTTCAATATTTCTAACCATGGCGTCAAGGAGCGCCCCTTTGACACTGCTGTGCACAAGCACATAATCCGGCGCCACGCAAGTCTGTCCGCAGTTGAGAAACTTTCCCCAAACAATCCGCCTTGCCGCCAAGGCAATATCTGCGGTCTGCTCTACAATGCAAGGGCTTTTGCCGCCCAACTCTAAAGTAACCGGCGTTAAATGCTGGGCTGCCGCTTCCATGACAGTGCGTCCCACTGCTTTGCTACCGGTGAAAAAAATATAATCAAACGGTTCCAGCAGCAGATTCTGATTCACTTCCCGACCGCCTGATACCGAATAAACATAGCTTTCACTGTAAATTTCCTGTAAAATCTGCGTGATGACAGCAGCAGACGCCGGCGCATAAGCAGAAGGTTTCACCACAGCACAATTTCCTGCCGCAAGGGCTCCGACCAGCGGAACCAAAGAAAGCTGCACCGGATAATTCCACGGCGACATAATCAGCACCACGCCATACGGTTCATAATAAATGGTACTCTTTGCCGGAAAATTCGCCAGCGCCGTATGCACACGTTTAGGCTTTGCCATCGTCTCTAAATGCCGCAGCATATAAGAAATTTCACTATATACCAACCCGATTTCTGTGGCGTATGCCTCATACTGTGCCTTGCCTAAATCTGCAGAAAGCGCCGCAAACAAATCGGCTTCATGACGCTTCACACTTTCCCGCAGTTGCAGCAGCGCCTGTTTTCGATAGGCAAGATTTCTGGTGACGCCAGCCTCAAACAGCATGTGCTGCCGATTGATGATTCCACTTAACTCCATGTTCATTTCTCTGCCACGTATCTCCCTTCTATATATGCGCCGCAGTAGGTTTCCAGCCTGCAGCAGTTGGCAAACGCCGCTTCGATGGTTTCTCCCACACACAGCATGCCATGGTTTGCCATGATACATCCCTGGTTTTCCCCAAGCGCGTCTAAAGTATACGTCCAAAGTGCCTTTGTGCCAGGCAGCGCATACGCAGCAGTTTTTACGATAGGTCCAAAGCGTTCTATCATTGCAGCTTCTGTGATAGGTACGTCTTTTCTTGCCGCTGCAAACATCGTGCAATACTTGGAATGGGTGTGAATAATCGCGCCCACATCTCTGCGGGTTCTGTAAATCTCAGCGTGCACGCCCTTTTCCGAGGTGGGCTTCAGATCGCCTTCATACTGGAGAGAAAACAGATCCACCTTGACCATATCTGCTGCCGTCAGCCTGCGGTAATCAATGCCCGACGGACTGACCAGCATCTGCCTGTCAGAAAGACGCACAGAAAGATTGCCCCATGTACCTTGTACCAGCCCTGCTTCCAGCAATTGGACTCCATATTCCACCAGCTTTTCTCGCTGCTCGCATTCTGTCATTGCCGTCTCCCTTCTCTGGATTTTTCTGCATGCTCCACCCTTGAATACTGCTGCAGATAGTGCCTTCGCATCTGCACCACTTCCGCTTCACAAAGCGCCGCCGCACCGCCAAGTACCTGTGCCTTAAGATGTACCTCCGCTTGCTTTTCCAGCACCTCCAGGCAAGTCACCGCCTCAAAAAGGCTGCGCCCTTTACACAGCGTATACCGCCCTTTGACAAAACAGCCAGAAGCCTTACAAAGTGCGTCGTGCATGGCGCTGCTTTCATAAGGCACCGTTTCTGCACACGGTCCGACAATTTGCGCCATATCATCTAAAGACGCTGGCAGCACCGCTCCATTTTCCGCAAATTTCATGCAATACACCGGTTTTGAAAGCACTAACGCCTGACAGTCGTCCTCTTCTCGCAAGATGGCATATTCTATAGAAAAATCCGTATCAACGGCAGCAATCGCCACGTCTTCTGCCTGCAAGCGCTTCAAATCACAGCCTGTTCTGGTTTCATATATCACACCATCTATGCTTACAATCATTTTGCAGAACGCACCAGTCCCGTTCAGTTTGGCGACTGCTTCTGCATACTTTTTCATCATTACAAAAATTTCAGCTTCCATGCTTTGCCCTCTGATTGGTATTCAAGCTGTCTTTAAATACAAAAAATCTATCGTACAGAAATTCTGTGATCAGATTCACCGCCATCGTGCCAAAGAGCACAAAATACGAATTGACGCCCCCATCGGTCAGTGCATCGCCCCACCAGGTTGACAGCGGCGTAAATACACAGTAAAATCCAAACACCTTTGCCATCGCAATGGGTACATTGCCTGCCGACTTAAATGTAAATTCTCTGTTCAGCGTAAAATTCCAAAGCACAGAGGCAACAAGGGCAAGCAGATAGCAAGGCCAGTATTTCCAAGGCGTCAGCTCATTGAGCAAAGTAAATACCAACGTCTGAATTACCCCTGCCGATATAGAAAACAGTACAAATTTCAGTACCTGTCCACGATTTTCCTGGTTCGATTGTTTTTTCATCTTCTATTCTATCCCTGATTCCTTTCAAAAAAAGATACCGCAGCGATTGCACTGCGGTATTATTTTATCTCATTGTTATTATAAAAGTCAAGCAGCCCCTCGGTTATTTCACCTCAAAAACTCGATGGTCTTTGTCAATGAAACCTACCGATGCGGTGACGCCGAAAAACTGTTCTGCCAATGCCGCCAGTTCCTTTGCCGCTTCTTCTACTTTATCCCGATTCAGGTCGGTAAACCCATCAATCGGGAACAGAACGTCTGTCGTATCTTCGGTAATTTTTCCGATTTCGCTCTGTCTCCACGTCCAGCGGCGCGTTCTAACCTGCCCGTCGGATACGTAAATCACTTCGCCTTCTTCCGGCGTTTCCAGCGCTCCATTTCCAAAAGGAATAAAGGTATCCCCTTCCTGTGCATGACGCACCGTAAGCGCTTCTGCAATCGTCGCCATATCATGGGCGCCGATTGGCAGATGATATCGAATGGATACCGCATTGCCCATATCTACGATTGCATTGATATGCGGAAATCCCTTCCCTTTGGCAATTCGATCAAGCAGTGCTTCAATAGAACACATATACCGGTTGGGATTGATCCCCATCGCTTTAAACGCCTCTCTGTACGGCACGATATCGTCCGCATTCTTTACCTTGATGCCCGCAAAATCCTGCGCACAAACAGCAATGTTCTCCTGCAGCATCGCCTCCAGCTGGGGAATTTCTTTGGTATTGTCCATGCCCCTGACTGCTACCACACCAAAATACCCATTCGGCAGCTGTTCGAATACTTCTTTTGCAATTTCAAATTTCATCGTAACTCTTGTCTCCTTTACATTATGATTGCCCCAGTAAAGTCTACAACTTCTCCTAATTTTTTAGTTTAACACAGTTGTGCGATAAAGCGCAAGAGATTTTTTATTCTATCGGTACAATTCCCCTGCACCTGCGTTTGACCTCATGCCCAGCGCTCTATGCGCAGCACAAGTCCGCCAGGTACGCCTGTTTCCATATTGGTCGGATAGAGACCAAGGCGAAAGGTCTCTTCTCCCGCCCGATAATACCATATGTAGTAATTCAGCGGCTCTTGCCGTTTCTCTGCCTCTTCCATACTGTCGTACCGGCTGCCGCTGCCACTTCGATTGGCTTCTCCGCTCCGCATCTCGCAGGCGCGCCATACGGCCTGTGCGTAGCCGTCAACCATGGTCTGCGTCATCTCTTCATCAATGGAAAAGGTAACCTCCCAGCTGTCTGCCGTCTCTAGCAGCGTTTCCTTCACCGTGCCCACAGGCTTCCCAAAGCCCTGAATCTTGCACGATGTCTCAACAACTTTCGTCCATGGTGCTGTACTTTCTTCCATCAAAACACCCCCGGTTGTCACTGCTTGCTTTTGCCGTGTACAGCCGGTGCCTGTCAGCAGCATCGCAACCAGCCAGCAAACGAGAATGATTGTCCTCTTTCTTGTTTTCATCCAAACCGCCCCCTGCAATCAGTCTATGTGCAGGAGGCAAAAATAGAACAGACAGACACGATGAAGTTGAAAGATATTTCACAATTCCTTGGTCATCCATCAATGCGATGCCAATCATAAGGGCAAGCAGTGATTGCCGTGGTACAGATGCATCTTTTTGCTTATTTCAGATAGTGATCGAACCAGCGCAGCATTTCCATCAGCCTGCGCACGCGGTGCTTTGGCTTACCAGTTCTGCTCATGCCGTGATGCTCGCCTTTGAACCCTACCACTCTTGACGGCACACCAAAGTAAGTCAGCGCCGCATGCATCTGCAGTGCATTGTCTACCGTGCAGCGGTAATCATCCATGCCATGAATCCAAAGGGTAGGCGTTTTAATATGCGGCGCATATTTCAGCGGTGAAGAGTCCCATAAGAATTCTAAATTTCCCCACGGTGTCGTTTCATAGGTATCTAGCGCGAAGGAAACCCCAATGTCTGAAAGCCCAAAGTCGCTGATGTTATTGGCAGAGCTTCTGTCCGAAATGGCTGCTTTAAATAAATCAGTATGTCCAATGATCCAGTTTGTCATAATGCCGCCATAGGAACCGCCAGTTACGCCAAGGCGATTTTCATCAACCCACGGCAGCACCTTTGCCGCATAGTGAGTAAACCCTACCAGATCTTCATAATCAATGGTTCCATACCGCATACGAATATCTCCGAAATCGCCGCCTCTGCCTTCTGAACCAGTCGGATTGCAATAGATGACGCCATAGCCACGGGACGCTAAAAACTGCATATCCAGCGTAAAAACTTCGCCATAAGCCACCTGTGGTCCGCCATGAATAAACAGCACAGTCGGATACTGTTTCCCTGCTTCAAAGTCGGTTGGCTTCAGATACCAGCCCTGAATCTCCACCCCTTGACTGTTTACAAAAGGCAGGTATTCCACTTTCGCATAGGCATACGTTTCTTCCAGATGCAGATTTTCAGAAGACAGTCTGCGCTCTGCACCGCCTGCCAGATCCTGTACATAGAGTTCTGTACCGCCAAGCCCCCGCATGGCAATCATGTAAATGCGGTCTTCTAGAATCTCATAGTCGACCACTTTCCCTTGCGCCAGTGTCACAGGAGTCGGAAGCAGTGCGTCATCTGCCCAATAAAAAACTTTTGCGTTTTCTCGTTCCGTCGCCAGAAAATAGGTGCCGCCTGCTGCCCGCGTCAGCTTGTTCAAATAGCCACTTTTATAGCTGACGTCGCAGATAACGCTGTCATAGATATGATAGTCGCCCAGCGGATTTTTCCGCAAAAAACTGCCGTCTTCCAGATGGAGAAGGTCAATATATTCATCCTGATATTCTCCATGCAGTTTGCGGTCGTTGCGGCACACAAAAGCCTCGGTCTCTGAAACTGCCTGTACTTTTGTGTACACATACAAATCCGATTCGTCCAGCGTTCTGACCTGCTTTCCCTTTATATCATAACAGTACAGCCTGCCCGTCGTGTTTTGCACTCCGCCAGAAGCAAGACCGCAGTAAATCACATACTGATCCTGCCAAGCACTCATTCCCGTTACAGAAAGGTCATTGGGAGAAAGCTGCGTCAGCACCCCCGCTTCATAGAGAAACAGTCTGCCCCGCGCACCGTCGCAATAGCCGGTTCCATTGGCCCAAAACGGCACCTCTTCTGCAATGAAATAGTCTGCTTCTTCTTTCTTCATTTCCGCAAATCGCGCAAAATCTCCGCAGGCTGCCTCTAAATAGGCATCTTCATGTAAGGAATCGTCACACAGCAGAATATATCGCCCATCCCCAACCTTTGCAAAATCTGTGACTGTTTTATGTACGCGAAACACCTCTGCCATTTCACCAGAATCGGGATGCAAGCGATAAAAACAAGTCAGTGGAATCCCTTGATCCGCCTGCGCCTGTGATGCTGTATCAAAAATTCCAGTC